>BIMP01000002.1 GCA_007996965.1 cyanobiont of Ornithocercus magnificus | reverse complement strand
AGATGCCAGCGAGGGGTTTTTGGATGCGGATCATGGACCGATGGGTTGACGGTCCGCTTGGATTGGGCTAGTCTTACGAAGCTCTTGTGAAGCAAAGGGTAAGGAGCCCGTCCCTGACTAAGGTTCTGCAAAAACCCCTTTTGAGTCTCTGGGTAGATGTCCGTCTATCCAGAGATCTAAACAAGCAATGAGACAGATCAAGTTCCACATCACCTGCCGTCAAGGCATCAAGATCACAAGCGGTTTTTTAGACCAAAACAATTAGCATGCCGATACCCCCGGTGACCCAACTGTCTTCAAATCCAGACATAACCGGCTCTATATGGTGGCGATACCGTGGAAATCGAGTTTAACAGCCACCGCTCTGAGTTGCCACGGCGGGCGTCGATTTTCTATTTCACAACCTGACCCGACAACCGCGAAATCTGCGCCCGCTGGGCGGCTGGTAAAAGCAGGTTTTCTAAGGATGAAGGGACTCTAAAAAACTGAGCACGATTTGCTGTTGATGGGTTTTAAACCCCGCTCTTTAAGGCAGCTGTTCCTCCAGATTTTTTGTAGACACAGCACGAATAAAGGCGCTAGTATCTTAGTCATTCTCAACCAGACCTACGAGTTCAAGCCGCTGCCGACTGCGACCCAGGTCGAAAGCTTCGGCTGCTGGCTGGACATCTGCAAAAGCGTTTGGAATTACGCACTGGCTGAGCAGCGGGACTTCGCGTGAGCGAAGAAGTCTCCCGTCAATGCCTGCTCAATGCTGCATGAATACACCATTTTGCCGGATGTACCGAAGCCTACTTTTGCCAGGCAATGCGCTGCCTTAGCAGCAGCGAAGCCATCGTGGCCCTGGCCAAAGAAACCACACCTCACACGTCCTGCAGCAAGTTCTCTGATCCTTGGAGGCTCCCTCTGTGGTGGCGTGGGAGAGAGGGCTAGGTTTCCCTAGATTCAAGAAAGGATCGAAACTTTTCCTAAAGGTACGGCTAAGTATGTTTAAAAAACAAGACGATGTACAACCTCCAGGTAGTGTGTTAGCTCTCGTGACTTTTATCATGGTTGTGGCTTCTTAATAAAACTCGCTTCTCCTAAGCTTGCTGCTAGGAGTTCTCGTGGTTTCACGAGCAATCTCGAAATCACCAACAGCCGGTTGCCGCTTAAGAAGTTTCTGGAGTTGCAGCAGCACTGCCGAAAACTAATCCTGTGGATGCGTGCCCGCCTTGTAGTTTCTACTAGCGTGGAGCAGGCCCCTTATGCTAACTGGTGCAGGTGAACTTTGGTTAGTGCTAACCAGGCTAATCACTGCTGATATTGCTGTATTACCTATGTTTAGTCAGAGCTTGAACTACATTACAACGACAACGGAAGCTTTTTGGTGGTTGCACCCAAACAATGGAAGGCCTCATTTTACTAGTGGGAATTATAGCTTTCATAACACTTAGATGGTAAATAGTTAACTAGCGAAGACACCTAACTTTTTATAGAAAGTAAGGCTGGGTAAAGATTTTAAGGCCTACCTTATTGAGAAGAAAGGCCGGTTCGGAGTCGAGTCAGAGAGAGCAGGGCAAGAGCTAAAACATAAACTAAATGATAGGGAAAAAGAGAATTACTTGATAAGTAGGGTAAAACTCTTAAAAATCGGGCAAAATATCTTTTCAAGCCTCATGATTAGCTTCCAGAGTTTCCAGCAACCAATGCAATAATCTCACTACTTGCGTTAACTACAAAAAATGTAAAGCTAATGAGAAATAGTATGATCAATACTCATGAATCAATCAACAAGATTATAATATAATCGATTTATGCCTAGAATAAGCACAAAGTATAGAAATACTCGTTTCGATAGACTCCTCCTTGTCTATAAATATGAGCAAAGCAAGCAAAGAGAGAGAAATAGGCTCGTATATGTGAATAAGTTAGAAAGGAATAAAGGGTAGAAAAACTCAGCTTGGCTTTGAGGAGAAGCAAGAAATTATATCAACGTGCTTGAGAAAATAAGTACGGAGATAGATGGCGCTAACAAACAGGAAAAAGACAAGCTACCATCACAAATTGGCGAACTCGAGCGGCAAATGGCGAAGATAGGGGAAAAGAACTGCCAAGCCAGCCAAGCGATGCTTACTAAAAACTAGAGCATGTATATATCGTTTTAATGTTGGTAGCTTTGGAAAGAACATCTTTAAGATCGGCATTATGCGAAGACTTGAACTGATGGATCGAGTCAAAAAGCTAGTTAATGCATTGGTCCCATTCCCTTTTGATGTGCATGCGATGATCTGATCTTCTGACACGCCTACTTTAGAAAATGCTCTGCATAAGCAATTGATTTTGACTTACGTGTGATTCTGCCTGCAGAAGCAAAGTAATGGAGAAAGGGCCGGGCCAAACTAACACACTCAGGAGAACTGCTTTAGCAAATCCGGCATAGTTATGTTGCCGCTTTGTTGCTAAGACAATGATCTGAGACTGTCGAGGTCCTTGTTGCAATAAATCCTCTAGCTTGTTGGAAAAGCTATTCCCAAAATAGGTACTCTACCAGGATACTCTTATGTATTCTCACAGTTTGTAGCAGGAGCCATGCTATGCATCTAGCTTACAAGCTTGCAAAACTCAGTCGAGTGTTGTTCAAAGGCACTAGAACATCTTCTTGACGGTTGAGTGTGGTGGCTGTGCTAGTTAACCTCAGAGCTGTGGCAGACCAGCTTAGAAGCATGGAGATCGGCAGCACGAACCATAGCGATTCAGTGAATGCTGAAGCCATCCCGGGAAACGTAGGCCTTGAAGTACTTTTTCAAGCTTCATACTTTGCTTACATCATTTCCCACAAATGGTACCTCACCTTAATTTAAGGCGTAGGTAGGCATCTCTATCAGTATTCGCTATCTATAATAGTACCGAGGCAGCAGAGCCTTCCTGCCTTGCTTTTTGTCCTGATATTCCCAAACTCATCACGTTAATCATCCACTCTTAAAGAACTGCTCCAGATGCTTTTAGGTGGATTCCACTCAGATTGGAATTACAACTTCCTTGGGATAGAGCAACAAGAAGTAGTCGGAACTTCGCATGTTTGATCAGTCGGTGCTTTTCAGACGGGCGAGTTTGGCCTTGAGATATGTGAGAAAGGCCTCACTGGTCAATGAATGCCCACTCACCTTCTGCACCAGACCTTCGGTATTCAGAGCTCGACCAACAGAATGAACGTGCTCTCGTAGCCAGGTGAGGAGACGTGTCATATCGCCACAAGCAATATGCTCTTCAGGGGCACCAATCGCAGCTTCCATCGCCTCGCTGAGCTGGGCACTCAGCAGATGGCCCAACAGATAGGAGGGGAAGTAGCCGAACGCTCCTTCAGACCAGTGAACATCTTGAAGACAGCCTTCGGCGTCATGCGAAGGAGTGACCCCAAGCAGTTCCTGGTAACGGCGATTCCACTCAGATGGCAAGTCTTCCACAGGCAAGCCTTGTTCCAGCAGGGCGAGTTCCAGATCAGTCCGGATTATGATGTGAAGCCCGTAGCTGAGCTCATCTGACTCCACACGACTAGTGCCTGGTGCAATCGGATTCATTGCCCGCCAGAACATGGAGGCAGATTCCAGCGGAGCCCCTTCAGAGCGAAAGCGTTGCCACCAGCGCTGCGCAAATGGTTCACTCCGGGCTACCCGGTTCTCCCAGAACAGCGATTGGCTTTCATGGACCGCCATCGAGGTGGCCTGACCAAGGGGCCAGGGGGACCATTGGTGACTAGCTGTTGGCAGTCCTTGTTCGTAAAGTGAGTGCCCCCATTCATGAGCAGTCGCCAGGAAGCAGGACAGGGGTCTACCTGAAACGACCCGGCTGGTCAGCCGGAAATCACGAGGACCCAGGGTGATCGAAAAGGGATGAGCTGATTTTGCTACAGAGGTAATAGACAGGTCGCGTCCCCACTCCTGGAACAGCTGATTACAGAGCCGCTGCTGCTGGGAAGCACTGAGGTCCCAGCTCGGATGCTTGGGCCTAGAAGCGGCGTTTACCTGATCTAGTAATTCTGGGAGATGCTGCTTCAAAGGCGCGAACAGCTCTAGCAACCGATCCAGTTGCAGATCAGGTTCAAAAGGCTGAGCGAGAGTCTCCCAACAGCTCCTAGGCTCAGCCAGTTGGTTAGCCTGCTCTTGCCGCAGGCTAACCAACTGGCGTAGGGCAGGAGCAAATAGAGAGAAATCGCTGGCAGCGCGGGCGTTCTGCCAGAGGCTATAGCCCTTGGCTTTAGCCATCGCGAGCTCTGAGACAAGATTAGGGTCCTGGCGTTGCTGACGCTGCAGATCCAGAATAAGAAGGTCAAGATTGCGTTCCCGCTTTTGGCTCTCTGTATCTGTCAACCGTCCGCTGCGGGTATCCTGCTCCCATTCAGAACGGGCATCTGCTACCAGGGCAGCATAATCAGGTGAACTTTGGCGCTGATGTAGCTGACGAGCTAAAAGGGTAAGTTGTTCCCCTCGCCAGGTGGCTCCGCTCACAGGCATGTGGGTGTTCTGATCCCAGTAGAGTGTGCTCCGAATACTCTCCAGAAGACAGGTGTCATATAGATGATGGCCAAGGCAATCCCAGGCTGTTGATCTGCTCACTCCAAACTCTTAATCGGCAGCTTAACCAGCCTGGCAAATAACTCGGCAAGAATGGATGGCTTTGGTGACCTATGAGCTTCGAGCAGGCGACGGTACAGGCCCATAATGGATGTGCTCCAAGCGGTCTACTCTGAGACGGAGTTATTGAAGCAAAGGATGTACTTTACATGCTTTGCTCAAGTATCAACACACTTGCTAAAGCTGTAAATAGCAGGGCTAAACCTACCCAGATGCACCAACGTTAGGAGCGAAGAGGTTTGCCAGCAGACACAGTATTACCAGCTAATAATTCTCTAGAGACAGAGTACTATAAAAGTGCTGCTTGCTCGACTGCTCTATATACCTGGGTAGGAAATCCCCATAGCACTTTCGCCCCCAGCTATGAGACCACAAACTTCTGCAGCATGCTGTTCTTGACTCTGTTTCTCCTGTAATGGATTTTCTACTAGCTTTCCCTTAATTAGAATAAGACTAAGAGAAGAATTAAGTTAGCTAGGATAATAAAGATCTGGGTAATCTTCCTCCCTACTACTAGCTCCGGCCTTCCTAAGGAGTAAATGGTTGTCTTTAATCAGTATTCATCGTCATAAGGTAGGGATCCATAACGCAGGCTGTAGCTTTTGCGGCGAAGGAAGAAAAAGCACTTGATACTCTTGCTCGTAGAGAAAGGCAGGTTAGTTTAATAGCATCATGAAGCTTGTTCCACACTTTTATTGCAGAAAGCCTTGATAAATATTCTAACAGGTCATACTATAAGTTCGCTGTGATCGACAAGCGCAAAGTGATCACTGGATCCTTCAACTGGTCACCCGCTGCCGCTCATACCAACAACGGAACTCTCCTGGTGATTCATTCAGCCAAGATTGCTGCACATTTTACCCATGAAATGAACAGAATGTGGCAAGGAGCTGAATTGGGAATCAAACCACGAATCAAACGCAAGCTTGATTGGCAACGTGCAAAGTGTAAGAGTGGATTGGAAAGAGGTTGAGCAGGCAGAGAAAAGAGGAGAGTGGCTTGAGAGATAGCTAAATCGAATGCAAGATCGGGAATCCATTGATCAGCATTCGGCTAAATAATTATGTAGGGACACAAGTACTTTCAGACACTGCTCCAGAAAACAAGAAGCCCTCAGCGAGACCAAAATACACAAAAGCACCAGACAAAACGACTCGAAATACTCAAGATAGAGATAGAGAAGCATTATCTACGCAGAAAAAGGGCACTGAAAAGAAGAAAGACAAGCCGGATAGTGGACAAAAACACTACTTAAAGCAGCAACACCAAGAGACCATTAAGCTGGTCGAACCAATCGATCAGGGAGGAAGACAGCCCATCAAAAACACAATTTAAAGAATTCAAGAAATATCATCACCCACGAGCGCAAATGACTAGATACGGGTATTAGAGAAAAGATATGCGGGCAAGCGGAAAGGACCCAGCAGAGCTATTTAGGTATAGTCCTGATGATGGCTCAATTGAGGCTCAGACTGCAAGGAGGGAAAAGCTTTGCATATTTACTGGAAGCCAGTGCACAAAGACAAATCACGATAGATCAATAATTTATAGCGTCTGCTCAGTCACCAAAGGTTCAAAACCAAACCCAAGTCGAGACGTAGTCATCTGCCCCAAGAGACTATATGGCAACAATTTCCAGATCATTCGCAACATAGCAATTCAGACATGGGGAGCTGATTATGAATTTATAGCCGGCGGGAACCTCCAAAATCTGAAGAAAAGGATAGAAGCTACCAATAACAGATTGACAGTATATAGCTTTTGGACAAAACTCAGGCAAAGAGATATCAATTAGCACAGGAGCCCAAATGAGCATGGACTGGGTAGTCCAGACATATTGCGATGAAGTACCCAAAGAATTTATAGGCATAATCGAGACGAGTCGTAAAGTTAGAGATCCCCTTTGCTTTGTAACTGGGCAAAGGGAAAAGACTTAGAGGGTCATGCCCAAGCCTTGACGCCAAAAAGATAGAGCGCCATCTTATTTGAGGAACACCATAGTGCGGAGTAAAAAGAATACGGGCTTCAACAAGGTATCCTAATTCTTTCAGAGCACTTTTGATTGATCTAACCGTTTCGCTCTTCTCGTATGAAACCATACCGGGCACATTTTCGATGAGGACTAGCTTAGGCTCGAACTCTTTTACATAAAGAATGAAGTCGTGGAAAAGATGATTTCTTTCATCAGAATCCTTACGAACTGGAACGTTTACACTAAATCCCTGACAAGGCGGTCCCCCCTGCTACTAGGTCCAGCTCGCCTCTCTTTATACCAAGAGAATTGTAGATTAAGCAGGGTGAGGTTAGACGAATGTCGTCTACATCTACCAAAGTCCCAGGATGATTCGCCTTAAGGGATGTTGAATAAGACTGATGTATTTCATTTGCAAAAAGAACTTGAAATCCGGCAAGTTCCAAGCCTGTACTAAGCCCCCCGCAACCAGCAAACAAATCAATACAGGTATACACTGACTTGCATGTCTTTAATAGGTTTCATTATAACATCTCTGGCAATAGATGCGCCGGGATGTGGTCTACCGATATTCACGTTCTTAAGGAAGGATCGGGAAATTGTTCTTATAAGGATTGGAGCAAAGAGGATGTACAAGCAAGAAATCTAGTATAAGCTAGCTTTCAAGTAGAGCAATATCTAAGCATTTAGTGATGTCAATATTTACGTGCTGGGCTATGCCACTTGTCAGTCATTGAAGAGGAGTACACGGAGACTGTAATCAGGTTTCGAATAAAGGTCGATTCAAATACCAATTTTAATCTGCACAAAGCTATTCGGATCAGTCCAGAAGTTCATGAAGCCCTTAATCGAAGTCGTGGAAGTTCCCCTGAGCATCCCAGATGCCCTTGAAACGGATTCTTTTGCTTGGGTTTTCCTCGAATAATCCACGTGTAAACGCTTGCTGTAGGCGTTCGTGAAGGTCTTACTGCTGCCCCTGACGCCAAACAGGGACCTAGTACCAAAAGATCGTGAGGAACCGCTTCCAGAACCTTGTAAACCACGGGCAAGCACAGTTTGGTGTCTGTTCGGTAAATGTAGAAAGCGCTCTCTTCGTAGTTTAAAAGTAGGATCTCATTCGTTTTATGCCTGAAGTCCTTAAAAGTGACCATTGATCACTATCCAACTTTTTTGTTTTTCATCACCATGGCATGATCTCTCTTAATCTTGCTCTCTAGATATTCGATGGGACTTGAGTAGTGAGTTCTTTTCAGGAACTCATCGATCATCTTCTCTAGCTTGTTGTCTTTTATATTGATCACCCTTTTGCTTCCTCCTCACACAGTCTTTGATAATTCCCCATTGCTTTTTAGACTTCTGAACCTCTTCAAACACAAATACTCCAGCTTCTGGATTGATCGGGTTCGGGTGATATTTCCACCTTCCCTGATGGTGAGTTGATGGGTCTTCATGTCTGATGTCTTCCCAGTTCTCAAATGCTGGGTTATAAATCTGGTCTTTGCTGAACTCTTGAGATCGGATCATGTCTCTTAAGGTTTGTAGATATCCTTTGTCTTGTAAATAGGCTTGATAAAGTAGTTCTACATAGTCTCTAAACAGCATTAGATGCCTTCAATAGATCGGATAGCTTATTACTGAATTCTTTATACTGACTTTCAAAGATGATCATCTGCAGATTTTGGATCTCCTGGTTAACAAACTCATACGCTTTTCTCAGGTCAGGATCAACACGGTGACCAGTAGATCCAATTCTTTCCCTTTCTTTGTATAGATGCTCCAGAAGCTTTGGAACCAAGCGAGTGTCTTTCATTCCTACAACGACATGAATGGATTTGGCTTCTTAAGCAAGTTGTAATTAACTCTCACGAAATACTTGTGGAGATTAGAGCTACCCATCCTAAAGTGCTTCATCAATTCACTTTCCATTAGCAGCAAACCCTTCTCGCTTTCCTTGTAGGAAATCTGGTATCGAAGCGGGACTTCTCTTTGCTGAATTACTGTGTTCATTTTTGTGTACCGACGATTCTTGTAAATATTTATGCTTACAGGGCAAGGACTTAGATGGCATACTGAGAGAGATTTAACTCTCTATTTTTTAATTATAATTTTCTCTTGATCCCCGCTGTAGCGACATTCTGCCCCAAGAGTACAATAGGGCCTTTAAGCGGAATTCATCCTGGCTTTGTTATTTATACATGAAGGATTAAGTTTCTTACTTAAGTCAGCAGGTCAGTATACTTGACAAAAAAGGATAATTAGCCTAAAGTAATAATAATTAAATTGATAATATGAAGAATATTCCAGTGTCTTGGCTCCAATCCAACCCGCCTCTGGCTCCGCTTCCAGACCAGCTCTAGACCACTGTCATTATAGATGCCCATAGAACCTGGGAGTCGCAACACCAGTCTACTCTTGGTATAGAGACCCAGTGCCTTCATCGTGGCGTGATGCTTCTTCAACATCTCCAACACCTGGGGATTGGTCGGAACCACTCTGCTCTTCCCTGTCTTGGTCGGACCCCAAAACCTCTTGTGGGTAGCAGTCCCATCTCGCTTGAGGGTCTTACTGATCAAGAGTTCACCGTCCTCCAACCGAACGGCATCCCACGTCAAACCAATCAGTTCTGAATTCCTCAGTCCTGTACTCATCCACAGCAAGAAGTAGGGTTAGAACCAGTTCTCATTGATCTTGAGGTCTGCCAGTACCTGTTGGATCTCTTCCTTGCTGAGGACCTCTTGCTAGACACTTCTGGTTGGCACCTTGATCACCACTGATGCCAACACTTTGTTCTTCGGTTGAACGCTGCGAATGGTGCTGAGGATCGTGGACTGCGTGGACGCTATCAGTCCTTCCTTCTTCATCCACTCCACAAAGCTCCGAACCTCTTGATTGGTCTTGAGGGGAGGCCCAAACCGTAAGACAGTCCGATAGGTATGGATGACACGTCCTTGCTTGCTCTGCTCCATCAACTCCTTAAGACCATCCAGCAAATCCAGGCCCCTCCCGTCCACCAGCGGGCGATAGCGGTTCAAACTCAGGTCCAGGACACCCTGCTGGAAATCACTCCAGATCTCGGCAGAGATCGCCTGGGCTAGTGCTCTGGCAACAGGGTCATCAACCTTCCCAAGCGGTTGATGAAGTAATCCTTCCCATCCAGACAGACCCGAACCTGCAACGCACCTTTGTTACTCCTCAGGGTTGGTGCTTTCCTCAAGATCCAGCTCCTCATCTTGGATCTGGCTTAAAGCCGCTCCTAACCTGAAGCCAATTTCACTTAGCCATTCGTAGCCGTATCCGTTCTCAAGGCAGCAAACGATAGAAGTGGCTCAACTACTGGCTCAAATCCCTGAGAAACCAAGCTGAGAGGCACATCTCAAGGATGTCCACCACAAGTTCGCCGTAATCGACAACAAAACGGTGATCACTGGGAGCTTTAATTGGTCGCCCTCAGCCGCTCACACCAACGACGAGACCCTGCTGGTGATCGATTCACCTCAGATGGCAGCCCATTTCACCCGTGAAATGAATCGCCTCTGGCAAGGCGCCGAACTGGGGATCACACCACGCCTCCAACGCAAACTCGACCGTCAGCGGATCCGCTGCGGGGATGGGGTGAAGAGGGACTGAGAAAGCTGAGAGAAAGGGAGAGTGGCTTGAGATTCAAACTTAAGGTAAGATACATAAAGGCAAAAATTCACCCAAATGAAGGAATTAATCAAAAAGCTTTTACCCCTTAGCTTTAAAAAATTTATCAAGAGCTTTCCATTAAGATTTAAAACCAGCGAGAAAATATTCACAGACTATTACACAAACAATAGATGGGGAGATCCAAGCTCTAAGTCTGGATCTGGGTCAAACCTCGAACAGACTTCGACTCTTATATTGGAGCTCCCAAAACTATTTAACAAATATCACATAAAGAGCATATTAGACATTCCATGCGGCGATTTTTTCTGGTTTAAAAATGTTGAGCTCGACGAAAAAATTAACTACACAGGCGCTGATATCGTAAGCAAATTAATTGACAAAAATAAGATTCTCTATGCAAGCAACAATTTAGAATTTGTCAAAAAAGACATCACTCGGGACAAGCTCCCCTTCGCAGACTTAATAATCTGCAGAGACTGTCTAGTACATTTATCCTTCAGCGACATTAAAGACGCAATCAATAATATCAAGAGAAGCAGCTCGAAATTTATCCTCACAACCCATTTTTTCGACAGAAGAAAGAATCACAACATCACCACTGGCGACTGGCGGACATTGAATCTAACCTTAAAGCCTTTCAACTTTGGCGAACCAATCGAAATTATTCATGAAAACTGTAGCGAAGGCAACGGTTCTTACGCCGATAAAACCCTTGCGCTTTGGAAGATTAACGACATCTAAACAATTTATTTATTCGAGAAAAGTTCAAGCTTCCAGAAAATAACAAAACCGAATTTTTTAACTCCAAAGCAGAAGATAGTCAAGACCATTTCACATACTGAAAGGTTCTTCCGATAGCCAACTAAACTCAGTCTGTAAAAAATTAATTTTCGGCTGATAGCCTATAAGATGCCTCAATACTATCCCCGCACGAAATTTATATAGACCTTGATTCACTAGAGCAATCATCAACAAATTAGCGAAAATCAGTAACTTAAATCTCTTCGCAAGCAAACAATGAATCAATATAGTGATATATTATACTTCAGCAAGAATCCCACATTTACTACTGGAGCCTACAAGAAAGAGGTAAAAAAGAAACTCGCCAAGCAAGACTTCGACCTTCTCTATGACCAAAAGAAAGGTGGGCTCTACTTGAACGAAAATGGCTCAGACAAAGGCTTTGGCGATGGCGGCATCATTGCCATCCTCAAAGGCGCTCCTGAACTGACTTCAGGCAATTTGGAGTTCGTCTAAGACATCTAGAAGCGCCTAAAACGCCTCTAAACAAGTTTCTGATACTCAGCCTTGATTTGCTGCTTTAGAAGCGCTTCTAGGCCTTTATACACCTTGTTGCGCTTCCGAACTTCCTTCAGCATCTGTTCTTCTACAGCATTCAGCCTGATCTGGATCGCCTTCATTTCAATAACTCCATACGCTCAAGCTTTTCTGTGATCGCCTCACGGCAGAACTTAGAGATATTCCAATAGCGGTTATCCCTTAACTCCACCAAAAGGTCAAAGAGTTCTTCACCTTGATCTTGCGGGCATGTAATCGTCAACTGTTTACGCTTCATTGCTTCTCCTTTGAAAAATCGCTATTAAACCCGTCAAGTGCCATATAATCCAAATTCACCTGCTTTCCCAAATAACTCGCCAATCGCTTGAGATCCTCTGGGTCTTGATGGATCCACTGGACATCAACGCTTTTCCATCTCGATAGTGCCTTGACCTTGCTGGGCAAAATTCGTTTGAACAGCAGCTCCATCATCCTTTGACTATTTAGCTTCTCTGGCAAAGCCTCTGTAATTAGATGTGAATGGAACTGACCTGTTCCTAGATGAGATACCTCATTCGTGACAAGGATCTTGGGATAAAGAAATGAGCCTGCCCCTTTAATCCTTCGATCTCTTCTCCTATAAATCTCTCGTTTAAGCTTGTTCTTGAGAGCACCCATATCCTTAATCGCTTGGTCTTCATTTGTTTTCCCGTCGTTATAGTGGAAGCTGATGAACCACCATGGGTCCATCTCATCCTCAAGCTCCTGTTGGATCAATTGCTTGATCCCTCTCTTTAAAGCTCTGGCTTGTTGTCTTTGAGCAATACTTGCTAGTCCATAGGGCATTTTTAGCTTCTCCTTATTGATACACCTGATCCACTAACACCCTGCCAATCAGCAAGGCGTCAATACTCTCTTCTGTTCAGCACTCATCCAAATGATCCTCGATCCACCAAGTGATCAAGACAAGCACCAGCACTATTTATAAGGATCACCCTTTAAACAGGGCTTTTAGTGATGAATTCACAATCAACCTGATCGCTAAAAGCCTTAGCCCCACGACCTCGTTCATTCTCATAACTAGTTTTAAAACAACATTTCTCACGGACGCACCCACTTTTGTAGCCTCTCGCCTTACCTACTTTTTGGATTACGCCACCTGCCAACAAGGAAGCTTGATCCGACCCGTTGGCTTGGCATAGGTCTTCAGTAGTTCCTCGGTTCGATGCCCTGCCACAGCAGCGAGATCAGCAGGACTATTCCCCAACGCCAAGGCATGGCTCAAAAACGAGTGTCGTTGGGCATACAACCGCTTCGGGACTAATCCAACTCGTTTCTGACTTCTCTTCCAGACCCTCTCCAGACCACTGTCATACAGGTGCTGATGGGTTCGAGGCGTCAGGAACACCAAGCCTGTCCTGATATCCAGCCCCAACTTCCTCATCCGCTCCTGATGTGCTCTCAGCAGCAACACCAGCTCCTGATTGATTGGCACCACCCTGCTTTTGCCTGTCTTGGTGCTGCCCCAGCGTCTCTGGTGTGTTGCCACGCCATCACGCTTAAGGCTCTTGCTGATCAGCAGTTCCCCCTCGTCCAAACGAACACAGTCCCAAGTCAGTCCAATTAGTTCCGCATTGCGTAAGCCAGTCCCAAGCCACGAGGCAAAGCACGGGTAATACCAAGCTTCGTTCTGCTTCAGGTCAGCCAACACCTGTTTGATCTCGTCCTTGGTCAGCACCTCCTCTTGAACACTTCTCGTTGGCACCTTGATCACCACAGATCCCAACGCCTTGTTTTTGGGTTGAACCGATCGGATCGTGCTCAAGATCGTGGCTTGGGTAGAAGCCGCTAATCCCTCACTATCCATCCACTCCACAAATGCCTACACCTCCGCCTGAGTGCGGATGGGTTCCCCATACCGACGAACAAGCCTGTAGGCATGGGTGGTTCTGGCCTGCCGTTTCTCCTTCATCAACCTCTCAAGAGCATCAAGCAGCTCTGGGTTCTTGCCCTCCACCAGTGGTTGATACCTCGACAAGCTCCAGTCCAATTGACCCTGCTGAAAATCGCTCCAAATCTCTGCTGAAATCGACTGGGCTTTGGCTTGTGCCACGGGGTCATCGACACTCCCCAAGCGGTTGATGAAATGGTCTTTGCCCTCAAGCCTCACCCGTATTTGAAGAGCACCGTTGTTATTCCGCAGCGCAGGTGCTTTTCTCAAGATCCAGCTCCTCATCTGGGATCTGGCTTAAAGCCGCCCCTAGAAAAAAGCCAAGACATTCCTGTAGCTCGTAGCCCGCTGTAGCTCTTTCATCGCCTCCAAGTCCTTCTGGCTTAACTAGTGGCTTGAGAGGCATGAGCATCCCTGAGAAACAAAGCTGAGAGGCAAATCTCAAGGATGTGCACCACAAGTTCGCCATGATCGACAACAAGTGCTGATCAAGGCCAGCTTTAACTGGTCGCCGTCAGCTGCTCACACCAGCAACAAAATCCTCCTGGTAATCCACTCACCAGAGCTAGCAGCGCTCACTTCACCTCTAAGTGTTGGGGATGGGGTGGAGAGAGCTGAGAAATCGTGAGAGTGGTTTTAGAAGTGGCCTGCACCCATTCCCATTAGATTCCCTCTGCTGCACCCCCCCCCGCATTTAGCGGAGGATAACTCCCAGTGAATTATGGTGAAATCTCACTAGGAACAGAGCTGAAGGATCAATGCCGCCTGATGGACATCAACGAGCTGGTAGAATTTCTGTCTTGGCAACCGTGCTAGCACGGCAAGCGCTGAGTAAGGCAATAGGAGAAGAGGTATCAGAAGAGCAATACAGGCAGATCAAAAAGAAGGGGCTAACTCTGGAGGTCTTTCTTGGTGCCTGCGGTGAGGATCCTGATTACCAGTTTTGCTATTTTGCCGAGGGCCTGGGTGTCCACTCGGTTGTCGAGTGTGCAGACGTAGACGCCTGGATCCCAGTAGATCAGGCCGTGCCTATGTAATCCTGCGTCGGACTGCACCCGGTGCAATAGGATTCTTTATGTTGTCAGTAATCGGCATAATATATTATTATCAATAAGTCTCTATTTCACAGACACGAGTCGCCGTGTGGGCTTATACAGTTTTATGTGGTCTTACTAAGTTATCTACGCATCCTATGAGTACTCAGGTCACTGATATCGAAGCGCTTGCGTCAGATACAAGGAGCGTCATTTTACCCTCAGCCACAACCGGGTCTGTGCCAAAGAAGCCTCGCGTCCTGTTCTTTCATGGTCAGTACACAAACCCTAAGATTGCTTTTTACCTTCTCCACGTCACCGGCTTCACCAAGGTCTTTGATTTCGTCATCCCGAGAGCAATATACGATGACATTGCATGCCCGAACAATTTAAGGGACTCTGTCGGCCTGGCTCCGCTCATTAGGAAAGGAGTTTACGATTTTAACGACACCTTCTTCAGTTGGGGAGCCCGTTGGGATCTCACGAGCACCAGGCCTTGCGACATTTCTACCGAAATTAGTGCCCGATACCTGCACGACAACATTCGCTACGTCAAAAACCTTGTAGAGCAGTACGGCCCATTTGATGGCATCATGGGTATGTGTGAGGGCGGCACGACCCTCCAAGCAGTTATGTTCGAACAGGCAGCTGGCCGCACGAATGCTCTCGGCGAAATCAAGTTCCACATTCACTTGGCTGCCTGGACATCAGGCCTGAGTCGGCCGCGGATGCTTAGTCTCCCAACCCTTGCCATCGGCGGCCGAAACGACTTAAGAGACTTCCAGGAAGCTTTCAAGAGGTACAAAAATAACTTTAATGGCTACTACGCCGAGTTCATGCACAGCGGCGGGCATAATTATCCCCGTGTGACTAGAGCTCTAAAGGACGAGATCCAAAAGCTTCTGGCAGCTGGACACACATCAGGCATGCTTTTACCCTTACCTGGTCAGCCGTCTCATCGCAGATTGCAGATCGCATAAAGGTAGACCATGGGCAGATCTCCCTATCTGCTCACCACCATGTTGCATATTCACTTCCTACAGCAGTGGTATCTGCTTAGCGATGGAAGAAGCCTTAACCAAGGTATCCACCACGCACCAAGACCAAGGTAAAGAAGCGGGATGCAGATCTGACAAGGTGGATTGTTGCTATGACCTCTGGCCAACTTCATCGAAGTCGATGTGGGTCCTGGTAGTTTTAATCAAATTTTTATCAACTTGTGAAGATTTATAGTCTAACATCGATTTTGTGATCTCAGCAATCTGCAAAACTCAAGACCTTGCTCTATAAAAAGGAGACGAGACCTTTAGATTTTAGGTACAGCTAATTCTAAACAAAACATTTATGACGGAACTGTCCGAAAACGCCTCCGCTCCCAGGCAGTGAGTCTACAACTTTCATCAAACAGAATACTTATCTGCTGAAATGTCTTAGCATCGAGCAGGCCGCCGATCTCGAGCCGAAAGGTATCATTAGGTAACTGTTCCGGAGCTGAAAACACTAGACCGTCAGGCATCACGGCAGTCAACTCATTGCGCAGAAACTGATCAGGAGCAAAAACTACCGGCCGCGGTGCGCTCACCTGACCAATGAAACCCGGCTGTGGTCGGAAAGTCTCAACTGTACCGGACCAGCCTCGTAGCGGTTCCAGCATCACCTCGGGTGTCCCGCAGGTAGTACGTTCTGGTTCAGCTTTAGCAGCTTTGCGGCAACGAAACCCAACAGCTCCAACCACCTGCAGATACCAGCATGTCGCCACTGGTTCCCAGATCAATATCAGCATCGAACGGGATCGTTCGTGGAATAGATTGACTTCGTGAGCAAAGCGATGGCGATCATGATCCGGCATCAGGCTGGATTGACCACCTGCTCCATCGAACTGCCAACATCCCCCTCCTTTGTTGTAAGTGCCTCGGCTGATGGGATAAGATACCCGACCACTGGGAGCAAAATACAGGCCGGATCCATCCCAGATACCAGTGTCGAGATCACTAAAAGAAATGTCGTAAGTCGTGGGGTCTATAAGCTTGGTGGGTGACTTAAGATTAAGACAGTTTGTCGAGTCACGCTCGAACCAAGCGCCTTGGCCCTGCCATCGCCCTTCGAAGTTGAGTCGATTCAGAGTCCATTGGTCTAGCATAACTTTCACAAGTGAATAAAGATTGTACTAAAAGGATTGATCACTTAGGTATAGAAGTCGATGATAAGTATCATAACTTGCTAATGGTTCGCTCTGTACAGATGATTACCCTGAGCATGTAAATAATCTGAAGAGAGCAGGCTGGACAATTAAGTGCTTCCTATATTGAAATTGGTTCCAGAATAATTGAGTTTAAGAGAACACTGCGTCAGCGAAGGACTTATGTCAGTTTATTAGAAACTTCTTTTTGTAAGATCATTCACTTTCACCGCTTACTAGAGATATCCACCAATAGCATGAACATTTTGCAGATACATCAAAGTTGCACTAGATATCTACGTCAACCTCAGTAAAAGTGGGATTAGTACCAGTGCCAGCATCAGAGGAGCACAGCTAGTCTTTAGGACTGATGGTTACTAGCAAAGCCTAGGTCTCCCCTGGGCAGGGATCTGCAACATGTAAAAGATCATTAACTATACAAGCTGATCCTTTATCTAGTGCCTGAAACTGTAGTAACGAAGGGGGCTAACTCTAACCTAATAGCAAGCTAAAAATTTCTTTCTACTGATCTGCAATGAGTCATAAAGCACCAATTTAGCAACAGTAAGTTTACTAAATTGGCTCTAGTACAAAAGCAACTCAGTCTTTCTAATAAATCTCTCTTAAAGAGCTAACAACGGTGAAGACAACCAGAGGACGCTAAGACTTGAGTGAAACTATTTCAACAACCTAGATCTTTTTAGCATACTGGATTTTACTCAGCCCATGGAAGATTACCTTCTTCAGGCTTCATAAGGTTCTAAAGTATGGCTGAAAATATCCCGATATGCTCTTCTCTCGTTGACTCCATTTGCAGCATCTTCAATCTTGTTACTAAGGGTCACCCATCCATCCCAAGGGCATATACGAATGATTACTGTGCGGGTTAAACACAGGTTGATATTCAAGTAGATTTAGACAAAACTGCTAACATATAATCTTCTACTTTACAGGATTCGCAAAGAAATAAGCTTCATAGATCATGTAATGGAATCCCTCGAAGACCAAAAGAGTCTGTTAGATTTAAAGAGAAAAAAGCTTTGTTGGGTATGGATAGTTGCAGTGCAGCCATTCTGACTAGTGGATGGTTAGACAGACTCTTAGGGTAAACAGCGGTTAGAGATATAAAGCCCAGGGTTACTAAATTGCCGTATGTTTGTCTAGCAGATATCATCAATTGCAGTGCAGTGTTTATGAGCAGACAGTTCCTTGCTTAACTGCTTCTGTCAGATACTCAACGGCTTATTAGTCTGGTATCTGACCAAATTGTGTTGTCCTGTTGCGATCGCAACCTAGTCTATCTCTGCTAACTTCTCACTCACGCCTCGAAACCAGCAACAATGATCTGTCCCCATAACTTAGCATCGGTAGTTCTGCCCCAGGCTTCCTGATGGCTTATTGCCTTACCAGTGTTCAGCAAAATCTGATGGATGTGGCGCAGCATTACTATTGATGGTGTTACACCAGCAGAGTTGTTAAAAGTTGCTGTCCTGACCATCCAGGAAATCACCTGGCTTGCGCTACTTGACTCTAGGGACTCCGTGAACTACGGTCGCTCACTGGGCGGTCCAGAACGGTTCGTCTGCGAACATGTCTACAACCCCTGAGCGAAACCTGGCTTATAGATGAGCAGAACGCTGTCTCGATTGCTAGCTGCTTGAAACAGCTGCTCTTATGAGTAAGATCACTGAGTCAGACCAGCAGTGTCTAGGCAAATACCTCAAAGGCAAAAGCCTAAAGAGTATTACCCTGGCCACTGGACATCTATCAGGCCCAACACTGAGCAGATAGAGCTATTAGAGATGGGGTAATGAGTAGTCTGCAGAAGACCTACAATACAGGGAGGGGAGAGATGTGTGTTGGCGATCGCGCCGAATAACTACCGCTTGAAGGCGTATCAGACTTGCCTTAGGCCTCGATAGATTTTTCTTAGACCATTTACCAGCAATGGAGCTCACAGACTAGCAAAATTGTGCGCTTACTGATAGCTATAATCCTGCTCATTGATTAGACTATCTTTACAGCAGCGTATGACATCGATTCAGGCAAGGATAGCAGAATGCTACTGTATCATAAGTGTACACAATAGTAGTCAGCACTGCACCAAGAGTTTAAGAAAGACTCCTGGAGAAGAAGAGATAGAAAGAGAGATATATAGATGAGGAGGGAGAGAAAATATCGTGAGAATGGCCAGCCATGTGGCTATTAAATACTTCGCTTTCTTTTCCTGCCTTGCGATCGATCTCAGTCATGGCCTACAGCTTCAGCAACCCAGATTAGCAGCAGCCTTATAACCCTCGCGGGCTAGATCCAGCAGCTAACTGTGCCTATTTAGAGTTAGCTGCACGCGACGACAGGCGTCGTGAGCAGCTATAGAAGATAGAAACAACCATTCTGAGAATCCCTCACCCCAGCAGAGCAATTTAAGATCGCTAAGCTAGCAATAACACAAAAGAGTAGCTGTCATACCACTGCAGCTCACGAGACAGGAATTTAACATTGCATTACAATAGTTACTGCCGGCTGGCATGGAGGGAAGTATCACGCCACAAATTATAGAAAAGATTAGTGTACCAAATTCTACCTTCACATTAGCCCTGGATGAGCTGCTGGGCGAGTGTCTGGTTCATTGCGGAAAGGAATCCCAGGAGGATCTGAAAGTACTGGCAGTCCGATCCAGATATCTCGTGTTTGATGCCTCCATTCATGATAAGGATACAAAGGCTTAAAAACATGGCCAAAGCCAGCATAGACCATGGCATTGATTAAACTTCTCTCAGTCAACCAAAAAGATCTATTATTTCGGTAACTACTCCAGCTAGCTGCCAATCTCTGGGTATGACTAGCACTAGATTCATGCTCCTTATAATAACAACCCCATAGTGTGGGAGCCCCCGGAAGATCAGCACGGTCACGGGGCTCATGAGCTATATTAGTATCGATCAAAGTAATGCCTTGCTTAAAACACGCAGCATGTAGCCTCTGGAGTAGAGGAACAATACTTCGGACATCCAAATGATACAATAAACCGGAACAAATGACAAGATCAAATTTACCAAGATCTGACCATATCAAATTCTCAGTGACATCGCCCTCAAGCCAGCAGCATTGACGCTGCAATCCAAGCTCTCTTGCGGCGAATCTTGCTTTAGCGAGATGGCGTCCCCGCACATCGATACCCAAGCAGTATGCACCTTGCTGGGCAAGCGTGAGACTAATACCTCCCTCGAGACAGCCAAGATCCAATACGCGCATCCCATTTAGTTTTCGGCGCATGAGAACTCTCACTATTCCTGCATAGAGAGAAGCTCTACGCTGAACACGATCTGAAGACCCCGATGAAATGGTAAAGATACCTTTAGCCAACTCAATATTATGAGCAGACCAAGGACCATACTCAGAGCGTATTGACTCAAGTCTTGACAAGAGATCCACTTTACTTAAGAGCCATAGAAACGACAGGATCTATTCTGGTCTTTATAGTAATGTAATAACTTGCTAGAAGGCTTGCCCCTATCTAGGCATAGTGATGTCAGAGGTAGAGAGGTTTGATGGTGCACTTAGCATTACCGACTGACAATCTCTCAGAAACAGACCTCTATGGAAGCCGTTTGCTTGACTATGCTATAGCCTTAGTAGATGTTTTTGTTGCCTTCACCCTCCTAGATGTAGCAAAAGGGTTAAAGACAGTCTTGTTGGTTAGTCTCTAGTCTCTTATCAATATTCCTGCAGTTTATAGATCAAAACTGCAAGCTAACCGAGGACCTTCTACATTACCTTCTCTAGGTTCCTGGGTACCAGACCTATTGTCTTTGTTATTATCCAGTGAGCAGCACAGTAATTGCACCCCTTTGGTCTTGGCTGCTTGGCCATAGCCACTTAGTCTAAGTGCCTTTTTGGAGGCCAGATCAGCGGCCTTGCAGATATGCATCTTGTTGTTTCTCAGCATAAGGGTAGAATCACAGCTACTTAGCGTAGTAATGATAGTGTCCAAGGTAGTCCGTGAACTTCTAGCAGGCAGGTTATAGAGGAGTATTCGTAACATATCAGATTGTTGTGAGGACGCGGGACCTCAGTTGGCCTACTTCCCCCATAATACGCCCACAAATTATTGAAGATATTTACTTAATGTCATGATCTACGGTAAGTTTGTAGCGAAGTAAGTAGATTCACCCAGCCATGATCTTGGCTACAGACCTAAAGATCCTGGCTGGGTCACAGCCAAAAAAACAACAGTGCCGATCACTTCTCTAATTCCGAAGTATCAGGTAGAACTTAGGGAAGTAAAGAAAGCTAGATGTTTGATTCAGGCTTAGTAATCAGCTCTCATCTCACCATACGACAAGCTGAGCTGTCATGGAGATTTTCCCGCTCATCTGGTGCTGGTGGACAAAAAGTCAATAAAGTCGAGACTGCAGTTGATTTGTCTTGGAACCTCAAAGATTCAGATTCTGTTGAGCCATTTCGTAAGCAGAGACTTCTAGAGTTGTATCGCTCAAGAATTGCTGATGGATACTTATGTGTATCTGTATCTGAAGAACGTTCCCAGTTTCAGAACCGTCAGATAGCTCTTAAGAGGCTTGGAAATTTAATCAGAGAAGGTATCAAGCTACCGACACCCAGACGGAAAAAGACATATCCTACATGTTCATCTAGATGTAGGAGGATTGACGCAAAAAAGAGACGTAGTAAAGTTAAAAAGGGCAGACGATCTAGACACTCTTTTGATGACTGAGTACCTGGCTAGTATTTCTACTCATAAGCTAGAGGTTTACAGAGTAACTCTCTACATCTCTTCGACATTATACTTTTAATTATCCGGTTCGACTTCTTACTACTTGCCTTCTTAGTAAAAGGAATGACTATGTTTCCGAGCAAAAAGTGGGTACAATTCAGCATTGGCAGGTAGTCTTACTCAAGTCAATAGAGTAGTTGACTCTACCCCTACCAGGTTTACGACAACTCCAATCGGTGGATCAGCTTTTGACAGTGCTTCTCGTGGTGGGTACAGATACTTGGACTTCCTTCGAATGGGAGCTCATTGCGCAGCAAGTAGTCTGCAAAGTCTTGAGGCTCATAGGGACGATTGCACACCCACTAATGAAAGTTGTGATGCAGGGTTTGATTGATGATTAAGAGATTATTATCAGGCGTCGCAAGATCCTTCCTAGTAAATACATTTATACTAGGTAACATCGTAGATGTTACCTGGGGTGTCTTCAACATTTTGGTTTCTTGGAGGTTAGCCCACTGCATTTCCCATAGCTTCAGCATCAGTTCAGAGATCCAAGGCGGCGTATTAGAGCTAACTCGGTGAGGCTTTCATTGACCCAGTCATTGGTCTGTTCGGTCTTGCTCACGTCTAGCTGGAGTGTCCTGCCCAGAGAGCAGTTTAGCCAAGTCAAAAGCAGAGTCCTAAGCCTTTGGCGTTCACACGTCGTTGGGTCAGCAGGGCCCCAGGGCTGAGCAGCTAGGCCACTGCCAGCTTAGTGCTAGCGAAGCTGAGGGAAGATCTCAGCTACTGAATAGTAGGCAGAACCGACTACCTAGATATCCGCCAAGCACAGTAGACTTACCCTCCCTCATTAAGCTACACTAGATGGATGCAGGAACCTAGCAATGCGGCATCCACAGACTTGGTAGCCTCTGAATGAGTAGGCATCACAAGATTCAGCAGTTGGCCGTGGCTTTCCTCTTACGCTTGGTGCCCTAAGCTAGAACGGCAATCAAATATAGGTGGTTATCTGCTGAGAGATCGAGTTATTTATTCAGAAGTAAGGTAAAGACAAAAAAGGCTAGCGACACAGAGGCCGCAGTCAAGCGACTAGCCAGGTCGCTTAGAAATGACGTCCCTGTTGCTTCTCTATATCAGTTGTTCGGACTGGTGAGGCCCTTCCCCTTTTCTGTGCGCCTTGATAAAGAGATACAGCAGCAGAGCGAGTAAAGATAAAAGACAGTACGTGGGGCTAGCTGAATGGTCTTGGTGCTATAGTCCTGAGTCAGTTATCTCAAGGCCGTTTGTCAATTAATTTCGCTCGTAATTGCTGGAGAGCCTTCATGAGCGGATATTTGAGTTCTCCTGGTAGCTTCAACTACTCAGGAGAACCAAGCTTGCAAGCAAGAAGCAGGACTCCCGCTTGCAAAAAACTACTGAATTGTTCCAAAGGAACGCCTAAGCAGAAAGTCGTAACCGACCAAGTAAGTTCAGGTCACTGCAAGCGAATCTGTCAAGGATCCCCACGCTCATGATTCCTATTCGCAGCCCACTAGCAGGCATCTGCTTCAATTTGACTTTCTCCCTGCCGTGAACGTCAGAGATTCCTTCTCCTAGGAAGGCACAGCTAGCTTTGCGACTCCTATTTCAGGTGGGTTGACGCTTCGCTGCCTCGGGTCGTCGATAAATGACTGAGGCATCCCGCTGAAATTAGGACCCTTATATGTTACTAGGGAGTCCCTAGCGAGACTACCTACTATTCTCAACTTGTAGATATCAGTGAACATTTACTTTTAACGGGCGACCTTTCCAAGTCCAACCGATGCCAGTCAAGCTGCACCAAACTGAATTGGCTGCTATGGCACCGACCAACAGCCCTCCTATCCCTGCTAGCCAGTAGTATTTTAGAGGCAGCAAGAACTGGCGCCTGACCCAAACACGAAGACTAAGCTGAAGCCCGAGGCCAACTAGGCAAGCCACTATAGTTAATAAAAGAAACTGGTCTTGAGGCAAATGGATAGGTAGCAATGCCAGCGATACAAACAAAAGTAGCCAAGGTGAACTGAACATGATTACGACAACTACCCCTGCTCCAAGAGCCTTAGCAATGTTACGATCAAGCGCAAGGAACCAGTTTTTGCTCCATCCCTCCCAAACTGAGCTCAGATCTGTATACATCTAAAGCTCTACTGCATCAAGGCCAAGCAAATAAGTAAGGTGGAAACCATCTCTCTTTATCCTACGAGCTAAGGCCAGATCTTCAACTACCTCTCCAGCTACTGCTTGGTGACCACCAATAGCAGTATATGCTGAGCGACGAAAAAGCATAAACGGTCCTGCTGCGAAGGCTACGCTAGAGTCAGGATCATTAGCTTCGCCAATTGGGAATCCAAGGCCTATTAAAGTTGCCATTATCGGTTGAACCATCCATTCGGCAAGGCAGTTACAAACAAGTCTTGGTGCTAGACTAAACAAGTCAGCTTGTTCCTTAATAGCTCTATAGAGAGATCTCTTAATGGCATTGGGAGCAAGACAGACATCTAACACCCACTCACTTTCTACATTCTTCATTGCCTGACTGCATGCCCAGTTCTTTCCTACCCAAAGTTCTTCTCTTGGTCTAGCTCCAGCCTGTATTAAGGAGAAGTTAGTCGAAACCAGCTTGAGCTTCTCTGCAGTACGGTGAGCAATTAATTCTGTACTATCAGTAGAAGAATCATCGCTGACTAAAATCTCCCAAAACCTAGATGGTGAAGATGATGCTAGTATGCTGCTTAGACAACGTTCTATATTAGCAGCTTCATTATAAGTAGGTATAATTATCGTGAGACTTGTATCAGCTACCTCTCCATATGGCTGCAAGGCTAGAGAGTCTAGAGAGTTAGGAAAAACTCCTCGGAGTCTCACTGACAGTATACTTAGACCGAGGTCTGCTAGAATTGAAGTCGCTAGCATTGAGAGATAAAAAATTTCTTGAAGAGTTAGCACAAGACCTCAAAGATACTCGCTTGATCCTATCTTGGAAGAGATTATGTTATCTGCTCATTTGTACCTAGCGTCCTTGTAACTGCCGGGTCAACTTAATGCTTGTGTAAGACCCTCTGTCAGTTGAATGCACGATTACGGCTGTCTTGCATATCCCTCGCAAGCTTGGAGCAGTTTGGTAATCCCGGAGTTTAGGAGGGACTGTGTTATCCATACTGACTCTTATGATACAACCTTCGCCCCAAAGCTTGATCAAGAAGAGCAAGAGGAGACTGAATTAGGAAGACTTGTACGGTATGATGCTGGTGACTGAATTATTAGAGATATAGGCTATAAGAACTCTTTCTATAGAAAGAAACACCAGTTTTTAAAAAAGAGTATGGGTTGGTAGAAGACTACAATTTTACACACAGAGCTTCTGCAATCATCTAAATCTAATGATGAACCAAGATCAAATGAAAAACACTGTCGTTATCTAAATCCGATGAGAGAAAAGTTACTCTGATTCTTTAAAAAAGCTTTCAGTAGTAACCCTGGTTGTGGGCGGTATAGCTCACCCAATATCGGAGCCATGAGCGGATACATATGGCGGCGCGAGCCTGAAATGCTATGCTGGTTTGTGCATAAAAAATATGAGGCGGCGGCTAAAAAAGCCGTTTGGAGCACCAACCCGCGTTCACAGGGACCTTGAGATGATTTGCCCAAGCTGAACAAGGGAACAGTGAACAGCGCAGGTGGCGCTCGCCCCCTGGTGCCGATGTCATCGCTGGCTTGAGTAAGCAGCGCGACAAGGTACATAAGGTGTCCTGCAAGGTGATGGACTGGGTGTGCCTGTAGGTATAACCAGTAGGTTTATTTTGCCATTAACGATGTTCTCCGTTTGTCAGAGGACTATAGCCAGGACTATCAAGCTTTTGACATAGACCTCGAAGTTTCAAATATCTCTAACCCATAACTGATGATATCGACAATACTTTACAGGAGCGCGGCGCTATCTACGGCCCGTTTATGGGTCACGCTGAAATTGTCGACAGCTTTCAGAGGGTAGTCTTTTCAGAGCTGGCTGAAAGATATTGTCCTCTGAAAGCGGACCAGAAAAATCATCATTATGAGGAGTAAGATCTTCAATTTTCTTGGCAAAATCTGAGACTTGCTCATGGAGTGTTAGAAGTTTTTCCATGGTTATTTTGTCTTTTCACCCTTCTGGTTGAAGCCTGCTCGACGAGCGCAGTCGTGGCAAATTTTAACGGCTTTTTCAGGCCACTTATGATATCCAGGAAAATCAATATTTAATAATAGTGTTGATTGGTTCATTCTTGAAAACCTTCTTCAACTTGCAAAACCTCCCCTTTGCTTCGAAGTTATTAAGTACGAGGTTTTTAAATCTAGCTTCTAGATAACCTTCTAGGGCGGCGACTAAATAACCATGAACTATTACATAAAATGCGAACTATGCCTTTTCGCTAACTCCCATAATGCCTGGTGTCATATCTGCTTCATTCATAAGAGCTTTGATTCCTTCGAGTTGCTTATCCAGGATGTCGAACTGGTTTGAATGGTTTCTAAGCCATTCAATATCGTCATCGTTGTCGTAGGGCTCACCGATATAAATCTCTTCACCATCACTCTCTTGTCCATCAACTTGCATAAAACAATTATAATAATTATTATAAACAGCAAGCTTGTAGATATGACTGCATTCTGTGCAAGCTATGTAATCAAGAGATGACATGCTGTCTTTGAGATTGCCGAAGTCTGGGTAAGGAACTTCAATGATTTCATCAACAATTGATGTGCATTCACTGTATGGAAACTGAACCGAAGATATGAGTGCCATGGCAATCAATTTATGCCAATGCGATTCATCACTTGTTTGCGGGCAAAGGCTGCTCTTCTACAAGGATCGATAACGGGAAGCGTGTGCAGCAATACTGCAGTCGTCAACCTGGGCCCGTAGCGATACATCTTATCTTGAAGCTCGTTTAAGTCAATTGCTCCTAGTCTCACCCAATGGTTGTAAACCTCTTGCACTGTAATTTGGTTGTTTCCGCGACGGTCGTAGCCGTCCATCAAGCCGATCGGGGCCATATTGCAGGATCTCAGCGATGGCCAACTGAGTCGGTGTCAGTGGGGCAGGCCAAGTTGCTGCCAGAGCGCGCTGAAAAAAGTGGAAATCCTCCATAAGACCTCCTCTATGGCCTCTGCATTGTTGCTCACGCACGATTATTCCCCGACTGTGTGTGAGGACTACGTGTTTGCAGGCCTCTTCCAGGACTTCCTAGAAGCCTCTGAGCGAGATTGGTCCACTAGTCCACCACCAAGTACTTGAAGCCTGCTACCCAGACCTCCTTCACGGTTCGACCCTGTCTATCTCTGCCTACAGGCCTCTCAGGTAGCTCCAAAACCCGTTTTCGAGAGGTGATCGGGGCTGTTGGTTTAAACCCTTTGGCCTGGTTCTGGGCCATCTTCTGACGAATCTTGCCCAGTTCAGCGGCAATCCAGTTCTGGTTATTGATATTTCGCGCAGCTGCAGCAGCCTTTCTGGCCTCGTTGGCCTGTGCCTGCTGTTTTATTCGCTGTTGCTCTGATTCCCTTTGTCTCTCCTTCTTCTTCCGCTCTTCTTGCAGCTGATCAGCAGTTTTGGGAGCCGGAATGGAGCTAAGCACCGCCTGCAGATCAGCTGGTTCTAGAGCCAATCCCTCTTCTTCCACGTCCGTCGCCGGTGGCGGCATACCTTCTGGCGGCGGTTTTATTAGATCTGACTCTTTAGAAAGAGTATTTAGAGTATTCGCCATCAGTGGCGCTTGTATGTGTCCAACTTGTGCACTTGTATTCGCCACATGTGTCAATTGGCTCCCAGACTGGGTTTTGCTGGTCTCTGAACCACTAGAGACCGCGGCTGTCTGTTCCTCTGTAGGAATGGTGTACCAGTAGTCTTGATTGCTCCAGCGACGGCGCTGCTTCCGCTTCTCGCGTCGGACCAACTTTAATTCCACCAGGTAGTCCAGAGCTCTGTAGACCGTCCTCGTGCTGACTTCGGTGGAGAAGCCGCTCAGGACTTGGTCGCGCAGCTCGCGGGCTGGCAGCCTGGTCCACGGTGTGCCGTTGGCGTCAATATCGCCGCCTTTGCCGCGGCGGGCGACCTCTACCCAGCTCTTGATGAGGTTGAAGCAGATGCCAGCGAGGGGTTTTTGAATGCGGATCATGGACCGATGAGTTGACGGTCCGCTTGAAATGTGTCAGGCTTACAAAGCTCGTGAAAGCTGAGTAGGGAGTATAGCCTGTCCCTGACTGGGGACTTGTGAAAACCCTCTCTGATCTCTGGGTAGATTAGGCTCTATCCAGAGATCTAAACAAACAACGCGACCGATTAGGCAGCGCATCATCTTGCTGTCAGGGTATACAGATTACAAGCGGTTTCAGGCTAGAATAATTAGCATGCCAATACCCCCGGTGACCAAACTGTCTTCAGATCCAGACATAACCGGCTCTATAGACCCAGGTTTTGCCGATATCGCGGCGGTACCTTAGCGAAATAGTCCCATTCGGAAAGTTGCTCAATCTGTCGGTGGACTCGATGGAAAAACCCTTCCATTGTCATTGATCCCCATAGAATAGCTTCCCTGCCTGGCGGCAGCCCACTGCAGTTTTGAAAAAATTTAAGCCAGATGTCCTGTTTCTTTCTTTTTGTTTTTTCGTTGTCTCCCGGTCGATTTAGATTTGTGCAAAATTCACCAATTTTTTCGGGATCATATTCTCCAGATCCTAAGAGGTGAAACATTCCAGGATTGCCAACTTTAAACACTGCCATAGCAAATACCGCCAGCACACCCTGCGGGAACACTCCGCCTCTCTCTTCTTCTGAGAATCCAAGGATATGGCCAGCTATTCGAAATACTTCTTGTATTTGTCGGGGTGTCAGTTTCAACGCTCCAACTAACTCAATAATTTTTTCGGTCTGAACCTGGCGGATATTTACACAGCAGCTTCGTAAGCCTTCTTGCTCTAAGTAATAGTTAACATACGACTCAGCTAGCTTTTTGTAGCTAGGTTCTGTAATTGGTGGAAGCGTAACTTCCCTGTGGATAAACTTACGATAATACTCATCGAAATCTAGATTTTGGCCAAACGCTTTTTTCGCAGAGTTCTCGAGTTGCCGCCGATCCGCAGCAAGTATGAAGACCGTACCCTGTACATTAAAGATGTGCTTAATTGTCTCAAGATAGGAAATGGCATAATCAGGCCGACACCTGTCGAGTTCATCGACAAGGAACAAAATTATCTGTTCGTTATCTGTAACGAATTCATTGATTCCGCCTTGCAGCTTAGTCATGCTGTCTTTCCGACTTTGGTAAACCGAGAACGCATCCATTGGCACGCGGTTTAATGCCTCCCGAGCATTCCTCTTTTCGCTAACAAAATCTTTTGCTTTATTAAGATCGATGCCAGACTGCTTTCTTATCAATTGCATAGTGAGCTCTACCGAGAGCCATGCAGCATCCTGGACAGCATTAGTAAGTTTATTAATGAGTTTATTTTTCTCTTTGGATAGTTTACTGTTCTTTAAAGAAGCTACTAAACTTGAAACAATGGCAAATAGTGGATCTCCATAGTAATCACTCTCCCATGCATTCAACTCTACTATCACCCATTTCTCTTCACTACATTCAAGCTTAGATTTCCACATCTTGAGAAACGTGGTTTTCCCAAAACCAAACTTTGAGCTCAGTGCAATAACAAGACTACCTTGAACAAAGCGATGATCAACTTTTATAAACTTCTCGAGCCGCTCTGAGAATGCACGTAGATCAAGCAAATCATCAGCAAATTTGCAGATTTCCTTCATTTTCACTGACCGCTGATTTCCAAAATGATAGCCTTTGGGTAAGGGTTACTGGCTATGAGTTTTTATATAGAATTTGTAGCAGGGTCTCCACGCGTGAGTCAGTAGCTACCGAGCAGCTAGACATCCTTTTCTCATCGATGTTTTTTGCAAAAAGTCTGATAAAATAGTACTTACTGTTGCAGCTCTCTAACATATGAACATGGAGACAACAGATCCAGGAAGTGGAAGAGAGAATACAGCCTGAAGTCCAGGCCTAAGAAGCGAGATAAGGCAGTCCCATGCTAGTGAACTCTCCATTAAAACAAGCTCTCACCAGAGGCTCTTGGGATCTGCCTGGAAAGCTATGGAGACAAGTATCTAGGCCACTAGTTGCCGAGGCGGACTAAGTGGCATGCTGCAAGGCATTAAGACAGATGTCAAGCGGAGTTGAGGTGCTGCGTAAGCTCAATTTCTGGAGAACCACAACAGTGGTGGCTGCACATCGCTAGTTAATAATCTGGGTAAGAAGTACACTATAGAGTAGTATTCACTGTCGCAGTTCTCATAACAAGTGATTTGCCTCTAAGGTCGCTACTCAACTGCTTTATAGACAACTGCAGATACTTAAATGACTAAAGCCGCATGTTAAGGTGTAAAGCCTGTTTTGAACTCGTTGGCTAGAAATTCTGCAAGCTGCTGGTGATCCTCACTAGGCCTTTTGTTTAGAAGGACCCGTCCTTAATCACCTTCCTAAAAGGGAATATTTGGGTCAGCTGCTCAAGCCATGCTCTGCCGCAGAGCGGCCTCCGCAGTAACTATGAGCAATGGTTTCGGGTGGAAGGACTTGGTGTGTAAGGGTACATCTGCATTCATGCCTGCAACCCCTGAGCAAAACCTGGCTGTAGGTGAGCAGAACGCTGTCTCGTGGGACTAATCCGGGTAATCCATATCGATAACTGCCTCCTTTCGCGTGTTCGGTTCCTTGGCGGGTTTCACCGTCACAACTGAGTCAGCTGACTAGCGATCATTTCGACATCTTCAATTCGACCTGAAATGTCTACCGAGATCCGCAACTGGGGCGTCGTCGCCAAGGCGTTGGAGGCCGCTGGTTCTACCTCCAGCCAGATGTATGTCCGAGCCAAGGCGTTGGCAGAAGGAAAGCTCGATCCAATGCCCACCAGCTACCCAGAGGCTCCTTACAGCATTTCTGCTGTGGCTGGCTGATCGCTGAGAAGCAGAGCAACGCCTCACATTTGTGGGGCCCCTTGCTTAGTTGGGCAAATAGGTATGGGTTTGACCTAAAAGAAAAATTGAATAATAGAGCCAATTGTGATTAGTGAGTATTTTCGTATAGATCTGCCTAACATGCCTAGCCAGTGGTGCGCGCTGCTGATGCTTGTCATTAGATCCACTGAGATCTCAGTTGCTCGCATACATGTACCTGTTGGATAGGAAGCAAAGAAATGCAATTCGCCCCAGATACCCCGGATATTCCCGATGAGCTCTTGCAGGCGCATGAAGAGGGCCGAGTGGTGTTTTTCTGCGGAGCCGGCATTTCCTACCCTGCCGGTCTTCCTAGCTTCAAAGGTCTGGTTGAGAAGATATATAAGTTGACTCACACGAAGCTCTCAGAAAAAGAGAAACAGGCCTTCGAACGTGAGCAGTTCGACGTCACGCTCAATCTGCTGGAGCAGCGCCTGCCGGAGCAGCGTATATTCTTCCGCAGTGCACTGGCGAAGGCGTTAGAACCAAAGTTGGACCGCAAAGGCGCCACCGACACGCAGGCTGCCCTGCTGCGATTGGCGCGCAGCCGTGAGGGCTCGCTGCGACTCGTCACTACAAACTTCGACCGCATTTTTCACTCGGCAGCCGAGCGCATCAAGCAACCATTCAGGTCTTATGACGCGCCGATGTTGCCGATTCCGAAAAATAGCCGCTGGAACGGGCTAGTCCACTTGCACGGCTTGTTACCGGCTAAACAAGACGAGACGATCCTGAATAACCTGGTGGTAACCAGCGGCGATTTCGGGCTGGCCTACCTCACCGAAGGCTGGGCTGCCCGGTTTGTGAGCGCGTTGTTCCGCAACTATGTTGTCTGCTTCGTGGGTTACAGCATTAGCGACCCGGTGATGCGCTACATAATGGATGCGCTCGCCACTGACCGTATGCTTGGCGAGATCACGCAACAGGCCTGGGCACTGGGCGCCTGCGAGCCGGGGCAGGAGGACCACAAGCGCAAGACTCTCGAGTGGCAAGTCAAAGGCGTTAAACCCATCCTCTATCAAAAGCCCACCGACAGTCATGATCATTCCGCGCTGCACAATACATTGCACGCCTGGGCAGACAGCTACCGCGATAGGGTAACGGGCAAGGAGAGCATAGTCGTTAGGCATGCCCTGGCACGGCCATCGGCCAGTGCTCAGCAACAGCAAGACGACTTCATCGGCGGGGTGTTTTGGGCCTTGTCGGACAAATCGGGCTTGCCGGCAAAAAGCTTTGCCAACTTCAACCCCTGCCCGTCGCTGGACTGGCTGGATGTCTTCTTGAACAAGGAGCGTCAAGACACTTATCTGGCCCGCTCCTTGCGCTCCTGCATCTCCCCTCGTGAAGAACCGTGGGACGAAGTGATGCGCCATCTAGCCGACTGGTTGGTGCGCCACCTTGATGACTCGAGGCTGGTCATCTGGCTCACGCAACTTGGTGGCCAGTTGCACAGCAACTTCCAGCAGCTGATCAGACGCAAACTAGATGATTTTGCACGGCTGGAGCGTGAAGGCAAGACCGCCGAGCTGGAGCAGATCCGCTCACAAGCGCCGAGGGCTATCCCCGGCCCCTTGATGCGAACGCTCTGGCGCCTGCTGCTCAGCGGGCGAGTGAAATCTCAGCGCAACACCTATTGGAGCAACACCAATTTCTATTGCTGGAAAGATTGCTGGAAAGAACGTCTGGAACAGGATGGCCTGACTGCTACGCTGCGCCTGGAGTTGCGCGAGTTGCTCGCCCCCCAGGTGACCTTGGAGGAACCGCTTTACTGGGGCGATGAGATTGAGAACACCGATGAGCCGAGCTTGTGGCAATTGGTGCACTGGCAACTCATGCTGGCCGCCAATCAAGAAGCCTTATGTGAAGTCTTATGTGACCAGCACTGGGTCGATGCTTTGCCTCTGCTTTTGGAAGACATCCAGCACCTGCTGTGCGATGCATTGGACTTGCTGCGCGAGTTGGGTAAGGCAGACGAACACGAAGACCCTTCGCGATGGTATCTGCCATCGATAATCTCACACCCGCAGAACCGGTTCTACAACTGGGTGATCTTGATCGAGATGCTGCGCGATGCCTGGCTGGCGGTTTGCAGACAAGACGGTGAGCGCGCTACACGAATTGCCCAGGAGTGGTTCAGGCAACCGTATCCAACCTTTAAAAGACTGGCTCTGTTTGCTGCTAGCAAAGGCGCATTTATCGCATCCGATCAGTGGGTGGAGTGGCTGTTGGTCGATGGAGCCTGGTGGCTGTGGTCTCCCAGTACGGAACAGGAGGTATTCAGTCTACTAGAACTGCAAGGGCAGCAATTGGCAGAACCCACCCAGGAGCGTCTGGAAGCTGCCATCCTGAACGGCCCGCTGCGCGAGATGTACGAAATGTATAGAAAGAAACCGGACGTAGATTATTCGGTCTGGATGCATCTGGCCAAACTGAACAAATCCGGCCTCGCCCTGGGCGCCACCGCCAAAGCGCGCTTGGCAGAGCTGTCCAGCATCTACCCGCGCAGAGTCTCCAGGACGAGCGGAACCAGCGATATCATCACTTTGCATTTGAAGTTCAGCTTCGGACGATTATCCAAGATACGTGGAGCGTGCTCGATCACAAGATAAAATACAAAAAGAAAATTCCCCACAAGCTCAAGCGCCGAATTAATTGCCTAGCAGCATTATTCGAGCTGGCTGATCAAGAATTCCTGAATATCCGAGATGAGACTAAAGATCAAGAATACACAGCGAAAGCCAAGTCCTCTGATTTTCAAGACCAGACAACGGCTGCGCAACAACAACGGGCTCCACTCGACGCATTCTCATTTCTTAGCTTAGCCCAAAGGAAGTTTCCGAATTATTCCTTTCAAGGAAACAAGGTTAATGATTTTGTGGATGAGCTACTTGAGATTGCCCCGAAGGTCACCCCAGTCGAAATCGAAGAGGCTCTTTCCAATTCAGCCGAGTCTTTGAAAAGATATAAGTAGTACCAAGAGGAGCACTACTCTAACCGACTAAATTTCTACACTACAATTCGCCACACGCTATACCTTCATGATACATTAGCGTATTCCTCGTTGTTGTTTAACTTACAGCGGAAGAATTTCGACGGTTGGCGGCAAGCAAATGCTGCCGAACAAGCCAATCCAACTGACTGGCCTTCGACCGACAGCTGATCAGCGGCGTTACAGGCAACGTCAGAGCAACGGTCGGTGCGCCGCCGCCACGACCTGCAGCTTCAGTAGATTCGGATCGTTGGCGGCAAACCGCTCTTGGCGGTTCAACCAGCTAGGTAGACCGAGTGCATCGGCAGCAGCAACCTTATGACCCAGCAGCTCGCAGACCAGGTCCGGCAGCTAAGCGCGTCCACTTGGAGCTAGCTGCCAACAGCGACCCTCTGGCTCAGTTCGCAGAGCAGGTTAGTGATCAGAGCAGGACACGACAGCTAAATGAGATTGGCCCTGCTGTTGTCTTACGCTAGAGAGCGAGTATTTTTCTGCTAATCCTTGCCATAGCCGCACAGCTTGACCAGGTCCTCTCAAGGGACCCGCTATGGGGGAGAGGAGTTCGCTTTTTGCAAGTCCTACTCTTTGCTATCCGCTTTATCCCTTCACACTCACTGCATGAACACAGAGCCTGCCAACTCTTTGCCTATCGCTGACAAATGTACCATACCTTTACTGCCAAAGCTCTGCGCTTACAAGCTCGGCGACACCGGCTACTTGAGCATGCGCCACGTAGTTTCCGCCGTCCGTGCAAACAGCAGCACTCTGTACCTCACAACAGCAGTACTCTGTCCCTCAACGCTGGTTGCGTAGCGGTTCAAAGCCTTTGCAGGGCAAGGGATCTGACGCCCTTGAGAAAGATTTGAGGAGGCCTCAGATTCCGGTATTGATACCTCGCCCGGACGGGTCGACGACCGAAGCCTTCCTAATTCCCTGTGCCGTAGCGGTGCGGTGGCTGATCTTGAAGGGCAGAAATCGCTCTGCTGCTGTTAAAGCTCGCGCTACAGACCCTTTGATTTAAGACAATGAATTCGTCACTGCCCCCTAAACTGGCTTCGATGTCCAAAAATTCTAAAATATCAGAGGCAGAGGCTGATATTCCACAGAGAAAGAAGACATAGCAAAAGATATACTCTTCGCTGTAACATCCAGGTTTATGCTGCTGCACCCTTCAGGCGGCAGTAGCAGAACGGTGTATAGAGCGAGAGCGAGCGATGAAGAGGCGGGGTATCGATACTCACTAGAGATCGACGCAACAGATGCCGCAGGTCTCAGCCGCCAATAACAGCTAGCAGCTCGGCATCTGAGGCCTCGAGATTCTCCTTGAGGCTGCCGAGACTCTCTTATGTCCCGTAAACTTCTGAACCAGATGTAGCGGCGCGCTGCGCCTAACTGCGCACTGTTTCGCGGAGTTGGCGATGTGATCTTGCTTCAGATTCTGCTGGCCTGGTGATGCGAACTGGTTCTGTGGAGTTGGTGATGCTGATGGAGGCTGATCTTAATCTGATTCAGTGATAGAAACCGGCCTTCCCGCTAACGACTTCGCTGCTAGCATGGCAGATCTATTGGTATCACTAGCTTTTTGCTGCTCTTCATAGGGAGAGCCGATCTGCTGTTACAGGCCCACCGCGCCTTGACAAGTGGTAACAGCGTGTTATTGCTGTTTCACTGTTGAGCCTGTTAATCATCTTGGCCCAGTTCGTCACCTACTTGCGGCTCAGCCGCGACAGCCAGAATGGCCGCAACTACGGCTTAGAAGCCCAGCGAAGAGATCTGGACATCTTTCTGACTCAGCTCTGCCCTGACCCCGAGAACGGCTGCGCGGAGATCGCTTCCTACGAGGAGGTGCAGTCGGGTGCCGACAACAATAGGCCGGAGCTGGAGAAAGCCATCGAGCACTGCAGGAAGACCGGAGCGACGCTGCTGGTGGCCAAGCTGGACCGCCTGAGCCGCCGTGTGAGCTTCATCGCTGGCCTGCTGGAGCGCAAGGGCCTGGAGTTCAAGATCGCCTCTATGCCGAACGCCACAAATTTTCAACTCCACATTTACGCCGCTCTAGCAGAGCAAGAGCGCTGGTTCATCAGTCAGCGCACCAAGGCAGGTCTGGCCCGTGCAAGGGAGCGTGGGGTGAAGCTAGGAGGCAAGCGTGACGGCAATGAGGCAGCCAACCAGGCCCGGAGAAATCAGGCAGTGGCAGCAGCAGAGCGGTTGCGAGGAATTCTAGAGCCGATGGCCGAGAACGGAAAGATGCTGAGAGAGATGGCTGCTGCGCTGATGGCTGCAGGAGTGAAGACTTCAACAGGGAAGAGCGATTGGGCTCCGAGCCAAGTGAGCCGCGTCCTGAAGCGCCTAGAGCTGGTCTGATGGCTAGCTGGCGCAGGGTTCTACCCCTCCAAACTTCCTCAAGCTTCTGGGGTTTATGCCGTTAGGCGAGGCCGCGAATGGCTCTACATCGGCGTGGCTCAGGACATTTCAGATAGCCAAGGGTCTGCCCGGGCTCTCCTACTGAATGGCTGCACCCGGCTTGGATGGCTGAGCGAGGAGGGCGTGCTGGCCCTGATAGAGGGCTGGCCTGAACCACCGCCTAACCTATCAACCCCATCCCCCACGTTGACAGCTCGCAGAGGGGCGCACAAAACCGGACCTACCCCCCTAATGCTTTTGGGCACGGAGGTAACCCCTAGGGGGGTCGGAGCGCTTGCTCACTGCGCAGAGGGTTGAGACAAATTTTTCCGGCAAATTTTTCTGACTACAACCAATCAAGCTTTTTGAGTCCACAGTGCCTCAGCCTAACTCGCCCATTTATAATGATCTAGTGACCATAAGGTACAAGCCATTCTAAGTTATTAAACAATGACTCTCCCTCTTCTTGATCAAGCTTTGGGGTTAAGAGTCAGTATGAATAACACGGTCCTTCCTAAAGTCCGGAATTACTGAACCCGACTGCGAGAAAGATTGAAAGTACTCTGCAAGACAGCCGTAATCGCGCGTCCACTTAACTGACATCTGGACGTTTTCTTTATTCAGCCGCAAGGCTCCTATGAGCTCAGGTTTTTCTTGAAAGTATGGCACTGCATCTAGAGACTAGGAACTTAATTTTGGCTTAATTCCCTGCAGATCCATCCCATTTGTGGGGATACATCTTTGCTCTCACACCATTTGCTCTCAACAGACTCTGCATGGGTCGTCTTCTAGCCTCTGTTTTGCGGTAGTGACTTTTGTCGACAGAAGCAAAGGGGAGAACTGGGGGCATGTCTAAATGCATAGACATGGAAGTTGCTTGATTAGATTAAAAGTAATTCACAGTCAGCAGATCCGTCATCTGATATAATTATTATTCTTTTCTTTTGAGGACTTTCGTTCTAGGTATTTAGATATATCTTTCTACTTTTTAATCTTCTTTTATCTCTAGGAGATAGAGGTTTGACCGGCCTGGCCCCCTTACCCCCATCAGTGTCGATGCCTAGCATCTTTCCACTGGAGTGGGAGACAGAGCCTCTAACTGTCTGAGAGGCTCTTGAGACAGGGCAGCCATCCACACAAGCCGTGCTAGACCCCTGCACTTAGTACTCGGAGTCATCTACCGAACCGATCGTCGGTGGCTGTGTGGAAACTCTCTCTACTCCTCAGGCAGTAGCCGTTGAGGGATCAGACGGTCTTCTCGCGCCAAGATAGGGTTTACGGTACCTTGTCTCAGAGAAGGAGTACAAGCTCCTTTCTCCTATAGTGAAGCGCTCGAAATGGGATGCGAGCTTTACCGCCTATGAATCCAGTCTTAGCCTTCCCTTAGTGCCCTAGCAGCACGACGCTGCTCCAGGTTGAATCCTCGTGCCAGCGCTTCCACAGATGCTTGCGGGTCATCGATCTACTCCCGTAAAAGATCCTCCCAGTCTTCTTGCTTCCTTCTCTCGATCTCCAGTGCTGCTGAGATATTCAGTGAATGCCTGCTTAACTTGCGTAATGGGCACGGCAGGTGCATCTGTAGGTCTGCTCAAGCGTGAGGTAGTAAGGACCCATTGCAGCGCAGAGGGTGAGCCAGGTGGGGAGATACCCCATAGGTTTCACCACCTCACCGACTAGCTCACGCACCTCTTGGGATGTGCTGACCAGTAGCAGCATGAATAATCCGTCTTCTGCTGCAGACCCGGTTGCTCATGCCTCTGGCTCTGACGTCGAGACCGAAGGAGTACCAGCTCCTTTCTCCTAATAGTGTGTCCCTAGAGAGAGAGAATTGGATCTCTAGCCGCGTCACCGTCTATGAATCCAGTCGTAGCTTTCCCTTAGTGCCCTAGCAGCTCTGCGTTGCTCCAGATTTAATCCTCGTGCCAGCGCTTCGATAGAGGCTTGCGGATCTTCAAGCTCCCATTGCAAGAAATCCTGCCAGTCCTCTTGCTTCCTTTTCTCGATCTCCAGGGCAGCTGAGAGGTTGAACGAGTTCTGGAAATACCGCACTGCTCCAGCTACAGCTTCCAAGCGGTCATCGTGGCGCAGGCAGTTGCGTGTACGGTTCATATAGCTCAGCTGGTGTACGAGCCGGTAAGCCATGCGCTTCTCTATGGACAATTCCTCGTTGGAGTTGTAGTCCGACTCGATCACAGAGCGGTTAACAACCAATCAGTGCTGGTTCATCACCGGCTCGATAGTATCTATGATACGTGCCTCCTTTTGCCCGGAAACAGACTCTTCATCGATTGCTATTCGAATCGACATTTCAGCGGCAATCTTGCGAATCAGTTCACATACCGTTCCATCGCCAAAGTTAGTCTCAACTAGCATCCTCTTGATATTATACTTCACACAGCCGCTTAGAAAAGATCTCAACGTCGCATCTGAGTAGCCATCTAGGTGGGCGCGAACTTCATGTAGATAGATAATTCCGTTTCGCTGTGAAGCATAGGCAGCTACCGACTCATCACTTCCTCTACCGCTCGGATCGACATAGCAGATGGAGTCTGTATACGGACCCCACTCACCTTGAATCTGGGCTGGGCCATAGAAATAGTCACCAGGCAGGCCTGCGTGGGGCAGATCTTTGATCAAGTTGGTCTTATCTGCTAGCCAAATAATGTTTTCTGGAGCTGAGGTGGAATTTACCGCAGTGATAATCAAATCACTCAGTCGTAAGGGGAATTTTTCGCTGTCCGACTGGCTTGTATCTAGCTATTCTAAAGTAATTCCAAAGCGCAAAAGCAGCAGAGATGTAAGTTTTACCGACTCCGCGAAACGTCATGATTATGAGGCGGTCGGGACCGTGTTGCAGCATCTCGGCGATGGCCAGCTGAGCCGGTGTCGGTGGGGGCAGGCCAAGCTGTTGCCAGAGGGCGCTGAGAAAGAATCTAAAAATCTCCCTGTAAAGCCCCTTCTATGGCTTCTACATCGTTAGTCATGTTAGCTCGTTTAGGTTCTACGCTTATGTGTTTGCAGACCCCTTCCAGGTCCTCTTAGAAGCCTCTGAGGAGGCTTGGCCGTTAATCCACCACTAGATGCTTAAAGCCTGAGACCCAGACCTCCTTCACGGTTCGACCCTGCTTATCCCTGCCTACAGGCCTCTCAGGTAGCTCTAAGACCCGCTTTCGCGAGGTGATCGGGGCTGTTGGTTTAAACCCTTTGGCCTGGTTCTGGGTCATCTTCTGCCGAATCTTGCCCAGTTCAGCGGCAATCCAGTTTTGGTTATTGATATTTCGCGCAGCTGCAGCAGCCTTTCTGGCGTCGTTGGCCTGTGCCTGCTGCTTTGTCCTTTGCTTTTCTAATTTCCTTTGTCTCTCTTCTTTTTCTCGCTCTTCCACTAGCTGAGCAGCGGTCTTGGGAGCCGGAATGGAGCTAAGCACCGTCTGCAGATCAGCTGGTTCTAAAGCCAACTCCTTTTCCCCCAGATCCGTCGCCGGTGGCGGCATACCTTCTGGCGGCGGTTTTATTAGATCTGACTCTTTAGAAAGAGTATTTAGAGTATTCGCCATCAGTGGCGCTTGTATGTGTCCAACTTGTGCACTTGTATTCGCCACATGTGTCAATTGGCTCCCAGACTGGGTTTTGCTGGTCTCTGAACCACTAGAGACCGCGGCTGTCTGTTCCTCTGTAGGAATGGTGTACCAGTAGTCTTGATTGCTCCAGCGACGGCGCTGCTTCCGCTTCTCGCGTCGGACCAACTTTAATTCCACCAGGTAGTCCAGAGCTCTGTAGACCGTCCTTGTACTGACTTCGGTGGAGAAGCCGCTCAGGACTTGATCGCGCAGCTCGCGGGCTGTCAGCCTGGTCCAAGGTGTGCCGTCGGCGTCAATATCGCCGCCTTTGCCGCGGCGGGCGACCTCTACCCAGCTCTTGATGAGATTGAAGCAGATGCCAGCGAGGGGTTTTTGGATGCGGATCATGGACCGATTGACCGATGGGTTGACGGTCCGCTTGAAATGTGTTAAGCTTACAAGGCTGATAGAAGCTGAGAGGGGGTGTAAGCTTGTCCCTAGACTAGGGACCTGTGAAGAACCCTTTCTGATCTCTGGGTAGATGTCCGTCTATCCAGAGATTTAAACAAGAAATGCGACCGATTAGAGTTCACATCGCCTTGCCGTCAGGGTATACAGATCACAAGCGGTTTTTAGACTAACACAATTAGCACATCGACCCTAGCATCGGTCAAAATGTGTCCATATCCAGACATACCGACTTCTATGAAGGCGCTATCCTGGCGATCCAGCGTTGCTGTTACAGTCTTTGTTGCCCTTGCATCAACTCTCTATTTCGTAACCCGACCCGACAATCGCGAAATCTGCGCTCGCTGGTCGGCTGGTAATTACCCCTACGACCGCCCCGATCCGACGCTACCGATCGAGCGCGACCGCTTCCCAAGATTTTTGAATGTGGTTTGTATATACAACCTATATTTATTTATAGGACTTTTGCTTGAATATTGCTTTCCTCTAAGAGAGCAGTCTTAGATAGCAAACCAAACTACCTTTTATTGCCATTTAGGAGTTCCCTAAACGCCCTAAAAGTTATATACACTCTGTCACAGTCTCTGGTAAATATCAACCCCTATCTTCCCTAGATGCCCAATGACTGCTGAATTGGAGCATCAGTTTCTTTCTGTGCTTTCTTGAAATTATATGCCCCCTGAGCTAGGTCTGGGTATACTGCTCGTTCAGTTCCATTCATTAGACCTTCTATGGTAAGTATCTGAATACGGCGAAACTCTTTATTCGGAAAGTGCTCACTATCGTAAAAACCAGCATTGATTGCTTCGTTGACCATTGGTTTGGTCGGTTTGGCAAGAGTTAGAAAGATGCCAATTTCTGCCTTGTTGTTCTTAACTGTTCCAATCAAATCCCTAATCATTGATACAGATACATTCATTCCCCCTTTCACGGAAACAAGTATCTTTCTCGGACTTCCATCATCAAAATATATTTGTCCGTCAATCCCACCGTCAGCACCCTTTTTCTTATCTTTGTATGGTTGAGCACCAATCAATGAAAGTGCCCACCACTGGAACTGGTATTTGTCCCTCTCAGCAAGATTAGTAGCACTCTCAAAATCTCTTGGTGTTCCTAAGGTATCAAACTTACACTCAGGAAAAGCATCCCTCAATCTTCGTTCAATAACGGAGATGGCAAGATGAGTGATATCTATTCCCATCCAGTCTCTTTTATTTTTCTGTGCTGAGTGAACAGCAGTCCCACAACCACAGAATGGGTCTAATACAACATCTCCCTCATTGGTAGAAGTTAGTATAATTCTATCTAATAATGCCAATGGTTTTTGAGTTGGATAACCAAGTCTCTCTTGTGCCTGAGAGTTTAGTGGATTAATATCTGTCCATACGTCATCAATGGGAATGCCTTTTTGTCCGTCAAGATATCTCTTCATTTGGGGGACGGTTCCTGCTTTCGTCTGAATAACAATCCCCTGCTTATAACCTTCTTCCATTCGTTCCCGTGTCCATCTCCATACTCTGGTAATGCCCATAAACTCGTATGTGAGGTTTGGTCGGTTGCTATTAGGGTTGATAAGATTGTCTAAACGGTATCTCCTGCCGTTGTTGTCTTTGTATTTGTATTTTGCCTTTGTCTTTTCTGGTAAGTTCTCTTCGTCGTATGGAAGATATAGGGCATCTTGATTGAATGTGTAATCTGGTCCTTTTGTATAATAAAAGATGATGTCGTGATTGCTCGGCATTCTCTTGGTCATTAAAGACTTTGCCGTTGTTCTTTTCCAGATAATCTCATTCCTGAAGTTGTCTGCCCTAAATATGCCATCAAGAATGACCTTCAGGTAATGTGATGCTGACGAGTCACAATGAAGATAAATGCTGGCAGTTTCTTTCATTAGTCTTTTGATTTCCAGCAGTCTGCTGGTCATCATTGTGAGATATGCTGTTACATCACTCTTCCCAAGAAAGTCAATCAATGCCACCAACATATCGGAAACGTCTGTTGGAGCAGTCTTTTGAATTTCGTGAAACTCCCTTGCTGACTGCTCACCCCAGTGCCAGGTGTCGTCAAATGCCTCTATCTGTGCCCTTGCCTGCTCCCCAGTCGGGGAGGCAAACAGAAGGTTGTAGGTAGCATTGGAGTTGAAGGGGGGGTCTAGGTAGATGAGGTCACAGCACTCCTCGGGGAGTGTCCTCATCACATCTAGGCAATCCCCAAAGAAGAGTTTGTTAGTCAATGCCCGTCAACCCTTAATAGCATTGCTCAAATCAGTCCCAGGGTAAAGGGTTGCCCCTCTTCACGGTCAAATTTGCTCTAATTTCTTTATTAGAAACATTCCTTGTGAAATCTTGTCGGTATTCTGTTCTATTTGGATGTGGGAGTATGTTTGGTCTATGTAGGTAGTGCTGGTCCCAAGTTGTCTGGCAAGCAGGTAGATATTCAGTCCATTCTGAAGTCTTAAGGTCGTGTAGAAATGCCTGCTTGAGTAAAGGGTGATTTTCCTGCCTGTCTTGTCAAGTTCTTCCTGTATTCCTGCTTCCACCAATGCTTTTTCAAGTCTTTTGGAAAATGCTGGTTGTCCATAGGGAATATCCTTCTCCTGCCTCTCCCAGGTTGGATTTCTAAAAATATAATCTCTTGGGTCTGTTGTCATTCCAATATCTTTGTATACTTTGCTAAGTCTTTGAAGTCTTCGGGCAACTGGAGCATTAACAACTCTCTTCTTTCCAGTTTTTGAGTTGCTTGCTCTGACCTCAAGTAATCTGAAAATCTTCTGATTTTCCTTACTGTCTGATATGTTTACTCTTACATCATTCCAGGTAAGTCCAAGTAATTCCTTCGGTCTCATTCCTGTTGAATAGGCAATGCCCATATATTCTCTAAAAATTGCTCTTTTTGCTTGCTCTAACTTGGATGAACCTTCTGGTTTCAGGTATCTGTTCGTTCTGAGGTAGGTTGCTAGTGTCTCCCACTCGGGAACTTCTAGAATATGTCGTTTAGGGTCTGTATTGGGTTGTGCTTTTGCCTTGTCAATTTGAGGAATCAAGGCAAGTGAAAGGTATTTGTCACGTATGGCAACTTGCCTATACATCCTGTTTACTTCACTGATGATAGAATTTATATACTCAGCACTGAAACCCTTCTTGCTCGTATAGAATAACTTGTCTTGCCTATTTAACCAATACTGAAAATCTCTTGTTCTTTCGGGAGGGATGTTTTCAAGTTTGCTGTCTGCCATCTTTAGTTCTTCACGTATAAACCTCTCCCATACACTTAGATACTGCTTTTTCGTTTCGTATGTTTCTTTTGTAATGCCTGCTTTTGGCAGGGGAGATATTCTCTTGAACTCTTGCTCAAGTTCTCTATGAGTGTTCTGGTTGTGAGTGATTTGGTCTTTTCTCCTCTGGATAGTTTGCCATAGGTTTCGGCATAGATACTTCTTGCTTTGACTACTGCCTCTTCTTTATTTGCCGTTCTTAAACTCTTCTTGTAAATCTGTTTTGTTTCCTTACAGTAAATTCTAAGGTAGTAGTTCTTGCTCTGGGTTGTTCCATACCTAAAGATAAAAGCATCTTCACTGCCAGGATATATGAGTATCTTGTCTTGAAATGTCTTGTTTTCTGGTTCTTTATCCTTGTGGACTTGTTCTTGTTGCTTAATGGCAGCAAGAGCACTTATTGCCTGTAGTAAATCGGCAGCACCCAGACCCTGTGCTTCTAGCAGGGTGCTGAGTGCTTCTAGGTGTTTCTGCTGCTCAGTGGAGGGTGGCATCTTTTGAACTCCCCTTGAACCCAGTGCTCGGGACTTGCTCCGTCGTTGGAGGGTCTTGAACTGACTTTGAACTGGGTTTCTGGGGAGGGTCTTTGCTTGAGAACCTAATGATAGCAAGGGTTCTCGGTTTCGTCTACTTGGTTTTGGTGTCTAGTAGTGCATCGGCAGCAGCAACCTTGTGACCCAGCAATTCGCGGTCTAGATCCGGCAGCCAAGCGCATCCACTTGGAGCTAGCTGCCGACAGTGACCCTCTGGCCCGGTTCGCAGAGCAGATTAGTACTCAGGGCAGGCGACCACAGCTAAATGAGCTTGGCCCTGCTGTTGTCTTACACTAGAGAGCGAGTATTTTTCTGCTAATCCTTGTTATAACCTCACAGCTTGATCAAGTCCCCTCAAGGGGCCCACTATGGAGGAGAGGAGTTCGCTCTCTGCGAGTCCTACTCTTTGCTATCCGCTTTATCCCTTCACACTCACTGTATGGACCAGAGTCTACCAACTCCTTGCCCATTGCTGACAAATATACCATACCTTCGCTGCCAGAACTCTGCGCTTACAAGCTCGGCTATACCAGCTACTTGAGCATGAGACAATATCGTCTATGCCACCTGTGGGAACAGCAACACTCTGACCCTCAAACGCTGGTTGCGTAGCGGTGCTAAGCCCTTGCAGGGCAAGGGATCTGACGCCCTTGAGCGAGATTTGGGGAGTCCTCAGATTCCGGTATTGATACCTCGCCCAGACGGGTCGTCAACAGAAGCCTTTCTAATTCCCTGTGCCGTAGTGGTGCGGTGGCTGATCTTGAAAGCCAGAAATCGCTCTGCCGTTGTTAAAGCTCGCGCTGCAGACCTTTTGATTAGGACAATGAATTCGTCACTGCCCCCTAAACCGGTTTCGATGTCCAGAGATTCTAAGATATCAGAGGCAGGGGCTGATATTCTGCAGAGAAATATGATTATTCCGGTTGAGAAACTTAGAATACAAGGGCAGGGGCAACAACCTCAATCAATTAATCTTAGACGACTTAGTCAGGTTGTTTCCATTCTAAAGACAGAGTTAGGTTATGGGGCAACTATGCATCTGTTGATGACATATCT
>BIMP01000001.1:1500000-1578748 GCA_007996965.1 cyanobiont of Ornithocercus magnificus | reverse complement strand
CATCAGCATAAATATTGCCTACACCAGCTACCAAGCGTTGATCTAGTAGTGCTACTTTGATCGGACGCTTTGATTGCCGGGTACTTAGGCCTCTACACTGATATAGTGTGTTTTTCATTAGTACCAGATTCCTGAGATGAAGTTGTGGTACTTATCGAGTTACCAGAGCACTAAATCATGCGCCAAGTACTTCCCTGGACTTATCTAAGTTTATCTGTTCTGGGAGCAATCCTACCCTGGCAAGCCAATCTTAACTTTCTACAGTCAACATCAGGCAGTGGATTTGATCTGGGCCGTTTCATCGCCGATGCCAATGCTACAGCTGCAGCGCAATCGTTATCACGAGATCTGCTAATTGGTGCATCGGCTATTGTTATCTGGCTAATATCTGAAGGAAAGCGATTACAGGTCAAAGGTTGGCCACTATCACTAGTGGCATGCTTTAGCATCTCCTTTGCCTGTGGTGCCCCTTTATTTCTATTTCTGCGTGAGCGTCGACTAATTGAGATGGAGAAATCCGCCAAAACCTGTAGTGGCGACAGTGATTGCTAGCTTTCGCTCTCTCGGACCTGAACCATTTTCTGATGCTTTTAGTACTACTTATCTCGTAGAGCAACTACAGCAATCAAAGCGTCCGATCAAAGTAGCACTACTAGATCAACGCTTGGTAGCTGGTGTAGGCAATATTTATGCTGATGTGACAGTAGCCGAGGGCTTGTATAGGGGGACAGGCCATACTACTATGCTACTTAACTGTGCGTAAAAAACTTATTTTTCAGCTCTTACCTTTAGTACCTCGACTATAAATATTGAAGGATTGGGCGTTGAAATTAAGCAAACTGTAGAAATTTAACCGAACAAATTTAGGATCCCAAGTAGGAGCAAGCTACTCACAGCACCAAGAGCTGCGAGCAGTCTGATCAGAGGACCAAAGGAGCGTCGAAGCGTAACCATAAGGAAAACCTTAAAGATTGTTCAGTGCTTCTGTCTTAGCTGTCCTGTTGACCTGTGGTCTGTAGCCCTTCGCACCTTTTCACATTGGCTCTGAATCGATGTCAACGAACATGCCTTGTGCCATCAACCGGATGGTACTCATCTCCTGTCAGTTCCTCAAAGACAATAGCTGGCAGACCTGTTTCAAACATAGTTTGCAAGGCCTCCTTTAGATAAGGGTTCCAGCCTCCGGTGCTCACCTTTCCATGGCGAACTGTCCAGTCCCATGTACCTGGCAGGTCTCTAGGAATACGACCCTCACGATCCCTGCGGGCTACTAGATCGAGAGACTCAACAAGGCCTACTTGAACTGGCAATTTGCCATACGCAGGGGTAAGGCTCAACTCAAGCCGGACGGGATCCTCTTTAAGCATTTTTAGGCGAAACCTGGGCGGCAGCTTCACTGACCTGATAACTGCAGCAACGATGCGCGTGCGTTGATCCACCAATTAGCACTCCCAATCTCATATCCGTTCATTGAACCTGCCCTGAGTGAACAGGTGCATACATAGCTCAACTTTATTTCAGGGAGCTACCCTTTAGACATTAGGTGGCTCACTATCGCTTGAGAAGCGAACAGTGAGAAGATCTTCTTCTGTAATCTTTCCATCTGAGTTAAGCAGTTCTGGATGCATGGTGATTTTCCCTGTACGATCACCATCCTCATATCTTGGGCGAGCAGCTGAGAAACCTTGGCTCATTACTCGGAATGCCTGCCAGAGCAAAAGAAGAAAAGCAACCCCATAAAGAACTGGGAATAGAGAGTTCAGCATGCGCATGTCTCGGTTACATCAATTAGGACGCGGTGCGAAATCGTCGTCTGTCTAAGTTTCACATTATTACTCAAACCAACCCTTCTAGACAAGAGTTGAAACTCAGATCATACTGCAAGTCTTAGTCTAGTTAGTGCGTGCTGGCATAGTGCAAAGAGAATTTCTGAAGTATTTATGCTCTACTCACAGAGATTTGCACTAGGGCCTTATGCACGACAGGTAAACTCTTACGATGAAGCTAAGACCCGATCATGACTCTATCAGTGGCTGAAAATCTAGCCAAGGGTATCGGCTTTTCCTAGGCTTGCTGGAGCACCTGCGCTCTTAAATGCCATGGTTCTGGAATTGTTGCACAGAAATAGTTCGGCTCTACAACGCCTAAGGCCATTCTCGGCCCTGCTAGTCGCTGGCACTATTTCTGTATCTTTGCTAATTGACACCTTGCAATCTCTAAGGGCCCAGGGATTGCCATCAGTTTCCCAGAATTTCTCCCAGCGGTCCTTTGTCGCAGACGCTGTTGCTCGCAGCGCCCCTGCAGTGGTCACACTTGAGACTCAGCGAACAGTCCACCCAGCTGAACTCGATAGGGGAATTCCTAGAGGAATGACAGCAGACCCATTTTTTCGTCAATTCTTCGGTTTTCCTCGGTCATTTAAACCAAAGCAACAAGTTGAGCTTGGCCAAGGAAGCGGTATCATCTTTGACAGCAAAGGGCTAATTCTCACTAATGCCCACGTAGTAGAAGGAAGTGAACGACTCACTGTCGGCTTATCTGACGGTCGCCGGACTGGCGGCCGGGTTATTGGTCGGGATTCCCTAACCGACTTAGCTGTTGTGCAACTTGATGATTCTGCTGGCCCTTGGCCTATAGCAGTACTAGGAAATTCTGACAGACTTCGTGTCGGAGACTGGGCAATTGCAGTTGGCAATCCATTTGGCCTGGAAAGCACAGTCACTCTTGGTATCGTCAGCGGCCTGAGCCGTAGCAGCTCCCAGCTAGGTGTCGTTGGCAAACGTTTAGATCTAATTCAAACAGACGCGGCGATCAATCCTGGCAGCTCGGGTGGTCCTCTGTTAAATGCGAGTGGTGAAGTAGTTGGCATCAATACTCTGGTGAGATTTGGGCCAGGAGCAGGTCTAGGTTTTGCAATCCCAATCAACCGCGCGCGGCTGATTGCACAGCAACTAGTGTCACTAGGGCATGCAAAGCACCCGATGCTTGGGATAGGCCTGTCTACGGCTTCTGCATCCAATCTAGGAGAGACAGCACCCTTAGGAGCCTTGATCCAGTCAGTAGTTGCTGGTGGGCCAGCTTCGCGCGCAGGACTCAAAGTCGGTGATGTGCTGATTGCCCTCGAAGGCCGTGATATATCAGGGCCTGCTGAGGTGATTTCCACCATCGACAAACATGGAGCAGGCCAACCGCTACGTGCCACTGTACTGCGTGATGGCCAAACGCTTGTAGTTTCAGTTATTCCGCAGGAGATGAGGGCCATGCGGAGCCGCTAAGGTGCTGCCTAATTACCCAACGGGTCGCGGCACGTTGACTCTGCCAGACTTCTAGCAACTGTTTAGCGATCGACTGGAGCTCCACAGGATCCTGTTCAGATTCAATAATCCGCTTCATGCGCTCAATCTCAAACTTCTGATCCAGACTTAGCTGCATGGGTTGGTGCAAGCTCCATCTGTAAAGGACAATTGGAATGCTAAGAAGTCTTTCGATCAATTGCATGAACTACCCCAAATGTGGTTAGTAGTCTGCCTCACGCAGTTGCTCGACACATCGCGTGATGCAATCCCCGTCATCCAGCGAGCAGGTAGTGATGCACTCAAAGTAAGTTTCTACTGCATCCCATGGCTGCTTCTGATCATAGCTTCCTGTGGGGATGCTATCGGCCTGACTATCTACAGCCCTTGCTTGAATTGCTCGTACCATGTTGTACCAGAAATTTAGTGAGGCCAATCTATGCAGGTAATTCTGCTAGGTAAAGAGAATTGAGTGCTAACGCCTAGCAAGTTGTAAAGTTTTACCATTAATCCCGCTTTAGATATTGAGATGTTAGGCTGCTCACCTTCACCAAAACTTGATGCTGCCTTCGCTATTTGTATCCTTGATAATTCTTGAAAAATTGCTTGGTTCATCCAGAATCGTAACTTTGTTACTCTACGGTGTTTGCTACACTACACTTGTACGCTGTCTGTGATAGAGTTTTAGGCTTTAGGATAACCATAGGTCAAGAGTGAGACCTAGGCCAGAATTGTCAAAGGAATATATTTACTAGGTAGTCAAATACCTCACAAAGATCTAGCTGACATCTCTGTTACGGACTATCTTAGCTTCTAATCTTGAGCTATCATTCTCCCTGAGCGAGGTCTTTTAACAGCAGATGGGTAATAACGCTCTGGACTATGGTTAACCGGTGATGTTAGATTGCTAAGTGAAGACATGTCAGTGCAAAGTCTTATAGAGCAGGAAGTTTCTGCAGTGGGCCAAGCTTGTTAAGTACTCCTGCTTTATCTAGCATTTTGCTTTAGATTCTTTCCCTGCCGTTATGCTCACAATTTAAGTAAGCAAGGCAGAACTTGTATTTTCTGGCCACTGATCACCATTGTCAAGAAGGCAGGGCAAACTAGTATTCGATCATTAAGCACCCTGGCATGCGGAAACTGGAGCAGTTCGCCGCCATAGTAGTGGCTGCCGGCCTAGCTATTGTTAGCTACTGGCTCTTCTTTAGCTGGGCTGGTGGCAGTGACGGCTATAACCGTAGGAGAAATCTTCAGCAGGAGCCTAAGATGCCACCAGCGATCAAAGTCCTCCTCTCGCCTTGACAATCCATCGGGACGTGTCTTCGTTGCCAAGATTCTGAAGGTACTGTCGCACTTCATCAGATGTCACTGGCAGACCAGAACGCTCCCCAATATCGCAGATCGCCCGGAGTGCACCCTGAGGATCCTGCAGCGCTTGCCGAAACAGTGCCTGCGTAAGTTCTCCATCTTCTGCGATGCGTCGGTATAGCTCAGCCGCATTGCTAGCCATGAGTCCATTACAAACATGAGTGAAGACTATGCGGCTGAGGCGATCTGGTCTACATCTCACATCAGTAATTGTACATTCAGCCTACTGAAGCACCCTGTCTCAAGGTTTTTTTGCCCAGATACTCTCACTCAAGCTACCACACTGGCAATGTGGTACTAAAACCTCCGGCATTCATTGCGCAGTCCAAACTCACCTCTAAAGATGTAGACATCCTTCCCAGCAAAGTCTGGTACAGCCTGTAAATTCTCGTACTTCGGGAGTTATTATCAACTACAACTAGATTTCTCAAGGTATCCACACCAAAGTCAAGTTATGTACTTGCTTCTGAGAAAGCAGTTTGCATCCGTTGTTTTTTTGAGTAGTTTAAACTTCCGCAAGATTTAGGAACTTAACATCTCTGCCGACGAGAATTTGTTACTGTACACTATAGTTTATTTTGGTAACGTGGCTCAATAAAGTCAGTCACTGTTATTACGGTAAGCAAGCTATGGCTTACCATAAAGCCGAGCCAGCTTATTTTAGCTAGTAGGTCAAGGCTAACTAGCCCAGGTCTAGTAGTTGCTGCTACAAGCAAAATAGGAACCTTAGATAAATTTCAGTAAATGATATCAAGGATACTTGGCCAGCAATATCGTAGATTGTGTAGTGTCTACATAACCATGATACGTCTGTATTTCAAAGACTGAGAAGCTGTGTACCCAAGATCAGTTCCTCGGCAGTTTCTGAAGATCATCAATCAGTCCCATCACTACCAGTACATGACCTTGCTGTAGTATATGTGTAGCTGGGGGATTCACTGTCAATCCATCTGCTGGTCCGGCTGCCAATACACTTACTCCATAGTTCTTGCGGAAGTTTAGATCACGCAGCGACTGGCCTACAAATGATCCTGGCACCTTGATTTCCTCAATGCAGTTCCGGTCGTCTAGCTCTAGCCGTTCCATCAAGTTCGGCTGCACCAACTCAATGCCCAGACGCTCTCCCTGCATCCGGGAAGGAAAAACTACCCGATCAGCACCTACACGCAACAACATTTTCTCATGAAGATCGCTTGTAGCACGAGCAATCACCTGATGTACACGGCTACCCTTACCGTCTTTAGCGATCAAGGTAGCAGTAATACTTGCCTCAATTGGTTCACTAATAGCTATCACTACAGTATTCATATCAAGTATACCAGCCTCTCGTAACGCCTCCTCATCTGTGCAGTCCACCACTCTTGCCTCAACTGAAGGCTCTAGCTGTCGCAATTCCTCAATTGCACGTTCTGAGCGGTCAACTGCGAGAACCTCAACCTCACTCTGGAGCAGTTCACGGCAGACTGCTGAGCCAAAACGGCCCACGCCGACAATACCGAAACTACGGTCTTGGTCGCCCGCTATAGGTGACCATCGCCACCATTCCCTCATAACAATCCTGATCGGGAAATTAGCAATTCAGACATAGAGATCCTCTCTAGGGAAACCAACACGATTCTGGCGGTGTAGGTAGTCTCTACTTACAGTCTCCCACACAGCACTAATTAGCAACAGAATTCCTAAACGACCAACAAACATACCGACAAGGAGAACTAATTGCCCGAAGTGCCCGAGCCGCATGGTCACACCTAGATCTAGTCCAACTGTGGCAAAGGCTGAGATGCAGGTAAACAGCATCTCTAGAAAGGAAGGTTCGTCGCCGACAAGACTTCCTCCCACTTCTAATTCTAGCAACATTGCCATCGCGAGCACAAATAGCAATGAGGCTACTGCGATGCTAACTGCTCTCAGCACTACCCTTTCAGAAATTCTTCGCTGCCGGATAATTACATCATCACGTCCGCGCAGTGTTGAACGTGTTGCCGCCATGAGAGTGGCTACTGTTGTGGTCTTGATGCCGCCTCCAGTTCCACCAGGGCTTGCCCCGATGAACATTAAGCCCATCATCATCATTAGCCCCGAGTCAGAGATATTATCCACGGATAGAGGCACGGTAGTGAATCCGGCAGTTCGAGCGCTGACAGATTCAAACAAACTAAAGATCCAACGTTCTCCCATTGAAAGCTTATGGGGCAAATCGTGCTGACTGAGGGATTCGGTAATTGCGAGCCCAACTGTTCCTAGACTGACTAAAATCAGGCTTGTGCGTAGAACTAACCTGGTGTGTAGGCTTAGGCAAGGACGCCTTAGAGACTGACGGCAACTCCATAGGTCACTAGTGACACGCCAGCCCAAACCACCGAGGCTAATCAACGACATGATCACGAAGTTGACAATGAAGTTGGTCCGGTAATGCCCGAGACTATCGCTCCAAAGGCCAAAGCCAGCATTGTTATACGCAGAGATGCTATGGAATAAAGAAGCCCAGAGTCTCTCTGAAGGATCACTGATATCAGAGAACCCAAATGCGTATAGGAGCAAGGCTCCAATCAGAATCAGAACCACAGCAGTTAGGGCAATACCGCGGAAAGTTCTGCCAACACCACCGACGCCAAATTCATCTAGGGTGCGGCCACGATCAAGACGACGGCGCAGTGCCGTACCACGTACCACAAAACCTTGCAGGAAAGTAGTAATGGCCATTAGTCCAAGGCCACCTATCAAGATCATCAATGCCAGCACTGCTTGGCCAAGACCAGTAAGGTCATGACCGACATCGATGATTGTCAGGCCTGTTACGGTTACAGCAGAAGTAGCCGTGAACAGTGCCTCCCATATGCCAACGCTCTCATGAGAACAGGCAGGTGTAGCCAGTAAGGATGCACCTACGGCAATCACCAGGAAACCAGTCACAACCGTGAACTGAGGAACAGTAAGACGGCGGTACCAAGCCTGGGTAAGATGGAAGGTGCGAGTCAGAGGCACCGTGAGTGCGCATGGACGGGAAATCCGATGCTGCCATAGCTCTGCAATACTGGGTTAGTACTGTTTCATCTCCTGTAGCGCCATAGGATCAGCGCTGGAACCAGTAGTGTCATAAGCAGGGTTAGACCAAGGCCATAGCGAAACACATCGAGAAATCGATAGCGACCAGGACCAAATACCATTAGATGAGTTTGATAGCCCATGGGTGTCAAGAAAGACTGGCTAGCACCGAACAGAACTGTAAGCAACATTGCTATTGGCGGTAAGTTGAGACTTTCAGCAAGACCAACCACCACGGGAATTAACAGAGCCACTGAGGCAGCATTGCTCATGACCTCAGTAAGAAGAGTAGTTCCTAGAAAAATCACTAACAGAGCACCATAAGTTGGCCATGTGGCGATCCAGCGCTGTAAGTAAGTTACTAGGACATCGGCTAAACCACTGGTCTGTAGCGCGGTGCTAAAGCAGGAGAGTGAGCCCAGCAATAGAATCACGTCAAGGCGGATAGCTTGCTGCACTTCTCCTGCACGAAGACAACCACCTAATACCATGGCCACCAATGCTATCAGAACTGAGGCTACGAGCGGTATATCTGTTAAGCTAGGCAGCAACAACATCAAGGCTGCAATTATGATAGCGGTAAATTTACGACGAACTAGTGGTAGGTCATTCTCAATCTGGTCGAGCATTAAGAGATCATTGTCAGCCTGTAAACCCAGAACTGAATCTAGAGGAGCTCTTAGAAGTAAAACGTCCCCCTCACGCAGAACTACCTTTCCCAAACGCTCCTGAAGCGTATGCTGGCCACGACGGAGCGCCAAAACTGTTGCATTGTGACGTTGATGGAAGCGAAGTTCACGCAGACTAGCTCCGGCTAGAGTTGATCCTGCAGGAAGCAGAACTTCTACAGTTTTTTGACTCTCTGCTTGGTTGTTATCTCGCCAGGTCGTCTTAATAGATGCATCATTCCGGTTCACTAGATTAACTGTGTGTTCTTGCTGCAGCCGTAGGAGATCAGCTCGCGTAACTCTGATCAGCAGACGATCACCTGCCACTAAATGTTGGTCTACTAGTGGCGGGAAGAAGCGCTTATTATCACGTTGTAGCTCAAGTATATCAACATCAAAACGCCTCTGCAGTCGGCTGTGGCGCAGGGAGGTTCCAACTAGCTCGGAGTCGTACGGGATATTAACTTCGGTAAGGTAGCTTGCTCTGTTTGGGTCACTAGCTAAATCAACCTGGCCACAACCACGGTCTGGCAACAGCCTGGATGGCGCAAGAATGAGATACAGTGAACCTATGAGCCAGACGGGAAACCCAATGGTGGTAGGGCTAAGCAACTTAAGACTACCGTGACCAAGTTGCTCGCTAATATCGCTCGCCAGAAGGTTTACAGAACTGCCGAGCAGGGTTAAGGTGCCACCAAGTACAGTAGCAAAAGAGAGAGGCAGCAACACTTTCGAAGGAGAAATGTCATGTCTGCGGCACCAACCTTCAACTATTGGGAGCAATGTTGCTACCACTGGTGTATTAGGCACAAGACCAGAAATAGGCCCCACCACGAGAACCAGCAGTAAGATCAAATGTTTTGGACTTCGGATCTGTTCTGATGAAAGCAGTCCTCGAAGACGGTCTAGCGCCCCACTCCGAAATAGGCCTTCTGATACCACGAATAGTCCAAGCAGTGTGATTAGTGCAGGACTACCAAAGCCAGCAAGTGCCTCTACAGGATGTAGAACTCCTGCAGCCATCAACAGTGCAACGCTAAGTAGACCTGTGAGTTCTGGCGCCAAAGCACCACTCACAAACAGAAATACTGCCAGCCCGAGTACTGCCAGCGTGATCAGGGCTGGACCTTGTTCCTGGACGACATACAACATGACCATCGTAGATCAGCGGCTCGCAGGCTCAACGGCAAACTTTGGTCTGTCATGCTGAAGCGCCGCTTGCTTTGGAGGCTGTTGCAACCTCCGAAGACTATATGCCGTTGTTATGATAAGATTATAGTACTCAATGCTTAACGTACTATGCTACGCCTTAGATATAATAGCCGTTACTAGTAACCTACCATAGGGTGCTCATTCTGGGTAGCTACTGCAATTTAGACACAAGGATTCTCTGTATGTTTAGCTTGGACCTACAATGGCACTTCAGTGTGCCCAGCAAGACTAATTTGGCTTCAACGGCTTAGAAGCCATGATCCTGTTGACCGTAAACCAAGAGTCAGACCTGGCATACGTGCAGCATAGATCAATCGTCGTAGGCGGAAGGCGAGAGGACCTGCCAATGTTATGCCCAAACCAGTGATAGTAGCGTTGCCAATTCCCAGGCTCAGCATCTCGCCAAGATCACGAAACTGGAACGGGGCAGTAGCTTCTCCGCAACGCATTGCTATGATCGCAGCGGCAGCTGCACGTCCCTGCTGCATGGCAACTTGGGCAGTAGCTGGCCAAGGACTCAGTCGTGGCCGAGCGATATCTCCGAGTGCAAGGACGTTGTTGAGGCCCTCAATCCGGAGATCAGAGTTAATGGCAAGTTTACCGCTTTCAAGCGGTGCTGATGGCACAAGTTCAGGTGGCGCCGGTCGGTTACCAGCTGTCCAGACTATTCCTCTATGGCGCAAGCATCCATAAGCCCCTAAATCTACAGAATCAGCCTGTACAGCAGCAACCTGCGTATGCAAGTGAATTCTGACCCGGCGCTGCTTGAGAGCAGCTTCAGCCTGTGACCTATTGAAAGCTCTACCTTGAGGTAAGATTCTATCCGCTAAATCTATAAGATGCACCTCAGTTCTGCTCCTAAGTATGTCAGCAGCTTTGCAGGCTAATTCCACTCCTGTTGGCCCGGCTCCTACAATGACTAAACTGTCATCACTAGTCCGTTTAAACTCGCGCAAGCAACGGCGCAGCCGGATAACATCTTCAAGGCTTTGAAAAGGAATAGCGTGCTCGCGTACACCAGGGATACCAAAATCATCAGGCTGTGAGCCCGTCGCTAAGGCAAGCTGCTCGTAATGAAACTCTTCTCCAGCTTCAGTAGTTACTATCTGATCTCTAGTGTCTATCCGGGTTACGCGAGCTGGAATTAGGCTAATGCCGCAATCTGATAGCAATGAACTGTAAGCTGGGGCAACTTCCCAAGCTTTCATTTCACCGCTGAGCAGCTCATAGAGAAGCGGCAAAAACAGGAATCGAGGTCTCGGCTCAATCAACAGCACTGGAGGTTGAGGACTATGCTGCCGCAGCGATAAAGCAGTGCTAAGACCAGCGAATCCACCACCCACCACGATCACGCTGGCTGGCGAAGGGTGAGAAGCTGCCATGACTTGCATCTAAACCAAAACTTTGGCCAACCCTAGAAAAATCAAGTGATCCAGCAACAGTGCGAGGATAAGATGACGATGTGTGGGTCTTCGCTGTGACAGCCGAAACCTCTGTCACTTCTTCCTTTCCTATCGAGGAAGCTGCATCCCGGCTAAAAGTAATGAAGCCGCAGGAGCGTTTGGCTTGGGGTAAAGAGCAGTTTGGAGGAGGCTTTGCAGCCACGACAAGCTTTGGGATCCAATCTGCTGTATTACTCCACATGGTCTGGTCGCTGCCGCATCCTGTACCAATTATTTGGATCGACACGGGCTACTTACCTCCCGAGACATACCGCTACGCCGACCAACTCTGCAAGCGCTTCACAGTTGATCTACACATTGTTCAGAGCTCCTTGTCACCAGCTAGAATGGAGGCACTATATGGTCGACTTTGGCAGACTGGGGAAGCGCATGATCTTGATACTTACAATCGTCTTCGCAAAGTTGAGCCACTAGATCAGGTACTCGAGTCCCTCAGTGTGAAATGCTGGGCTAGTGGGGCTCGCAGCGATCAAACTGGTCACCGTCAGTCGATGGGCTTCCTAAATCTCATCCGAGGTCGGCTGGTACTCTACCCCCTTCACGATTGGACGAGCCGAGACATCTCCCATTATGTGCATGAGCATGACCTGCCAAAGCACCCCCTTTCCGAGAAGGGCTACTCTACTGTTGGTGATTGGCACTCTAGTACCCCAGATGGTCCTAATGCCAGTGGCCGTGAGACACGCTTCGGGGGGCTCAAGCAAGAATGTGGCATTCACCTACCCGACTTAAATGGGTGATTAAGCATGAAGATGTAGAGCCACTAGGCTGTTGCCTTCTCATCGGCAACAGCCGCTGGCACTGGGCAGAGTGGGATGGACTAAAGTGGAGATTTGATCACAGCCAGCCAGACTACACTCGTATCCCTCCGGTGGGTCTGATTTGGGCTGCAGTGGGCTCCATACCACCATTGCCATTTCTTAACTCAGAGCGACGCTTATCACTAGAGCAAGTGCCAATTTTAGATCTGCCAAACTGGATTGGTATAGACAGAGCTCTAGCCGCTTGGGGAGCAGTTCGGAGGGCAGCTGTAGAGGATCTGCCACAAACTGGCCTGATAGTAGCTGATGCTGGCACTGTGTTCAGTCTCACATGCATCAATCACTGTGGCACTTTCACTGGCGGCCAGCTGCTTCCAGGTGCCAAACTTCAACTTCAGGCAATGGCATCGGGCGCCGTCATGCTTCCAGAAGTAGAGCTGATTAGATTAGATGAGTTGGAATTGTTCCCTAAAACGACCGCAGCAGCTATGCAGCGGGGGTGCTTGCAAGCACTGACAGAAGTGATATCTGCTGCTGCACGGGAGGGATATCCACTCTGGCTCTGTGGTGGTGATGCTTCTATGTTGATTTCTGAGTTGAAGAACCGGGTACTATCGATTCGTTACCAACCAGACCTTGTGCTAGAAGGAATGTCATCTGTTGCTGACTACTTAAACCTAGGCTAGTGTTACTTTAGCTTAGATCAACACGCTTGGCTAGTTCCAGCTTTCCCCGGTTTACCAATATTACCTAGGTTAATAGAACCCGCAACTGAAATATGGAGCCTCACACCTACTATGTCAGTAAACTGTAAGTCTCCAACAATTCAAGTAGGGCGAGCACTTATCAAATCTGATGTGCACCTTTACTGTTTTAAAGCAGCTACAACGAATGTATCATATAATCAAACTGTTGAGGGTATTGAATGTATGCATAGGGCACCTGTACTGTGGTTGTTTCAGTACCGTCAGTACTATTCTTGCCTCAACGAGCAAGAGTCCATTTGGAGCCAGTCGTTACCAGGAAAATTAGCCCATCGCTTTTGCTGTTCTCGTAGTTGTGTACGTCAGGCACTAAGTAACTTGTGGAATTGCCAGCCACAGAAGATTCCCTTACATGCTCCGCCAGCAGCTCCACCGCGCCTGGCTCCAGGATGGGGCTTTGTCAGCCTTAGCCACTGCCACGATGCAACGCTAATTGGTTGGGCCCCAGAGCGCCTTGGAGTTGATCTTGAGCGTGTCGATCGCCAGTTTAACGCTGCTGCACTTGCTCAGCGCTTTTTCCCAAGTGAAGAGTGTCAGGTACTCATTGACCTAACGACAGAGCAGTTACGCGAGGAAGTACTCCAACGCTGGCTGAGCAAAGAAGCTGCTATCAAGTGGCAGTGCACTTCACTGGCAGCTGATCTGCAGCATTGGATTTGTACAGACAGTACCACAATAACTCATCGCAAACTAGGATATCGCCTGCAGACCTTGCATCATAGCTATAAGAACTGGCGAGCCAAACTCGCTCTCAAAGATACAAGGTACACGTCAACTCTTTGCTTGGTCTAGCTGCGATTGTTAATTCCTTGAAGCAATTGAAGCGCTGAGGTAAACCATATTAGTCTTATTTACAGGTATTTGTTGATTATCTTGGCCTAGTCGATTTTATAAGCATCGCCATTTAAGGATAGCTAGTTTACTCTAATCCTAGGGCTTTGTCCCTCTAGTGTCCATCTATAGCAACCCCATAGGTACAGATCACAATTGGGGACTAAGTGACCTTAGTTACAAGAGCTAGGTCTCTTGAATCTAGAATCAGCCATGCAGTGTGGAGTGTTCTAAAGGTAACTCGAACTAGATAACCAAAAGTAGAAGGGCACCTGCAGTAGACAGAAATGTCAAGCTCCTTAAGGCAATCACAGCAGATTTTCTGCGGAGACAGCACAACAATTTTAATCTGTGATTAAGGTAGGGCTATAACATAGTTATAGGATAAGAAATCTTCCTGGGCAATACACAAGACTGTAACTATGATCAGCTTTGCATACTACTATGGGGTTAATATCTAAAGCGTGCTGTGCTGATCAAAATAGTTCAATTTCTCAAGCCTGTTAAGACTCTAAGTAATTACGGTGGGGCGAGACATTCCAGTCCGCTTCTCAATCTCGGCTAGAGTATTAATATCATTAATCATGTCGGCAAGAGCAACTTGCGGATCCTGACTAATATTGCCGTCACTAGCTACATAACTCTCTAAGTAGACTCGGATAGTAGCCCCTTTAGTACCAGTACCGGATAGACGAACAATTATACGACTGCCATCCTCTAACAGAATTCGCAGGCCCTGCCTATCAGTTAGCAAACCATCTACAGGATCAGTATAGCTAAAATTATCAGCAGTTACAATATTGCGGCCTGCAAACAACTGACCCTCTAATGAGGTGAGCATGCTTTCAAGCCGGTTGTATAAGCCATAAGCAATCGTACTAGGCACTGCCTCGTAGTCGTGACGTGAGTAGTAGTGTCGTCCGAACTGTTGCCAGTGAGAGGTCATGACTTTAGCAACACTACAGCGGCGTTCAGCCAGGATCTGCAGCCAAAACAGCACAGCCCACAAGCCATCCTTCTCGCGAATGTGATTGCTACCGGTACCAAAGCTTTCCTCGCCGCAAAGAGTAATTCGGCCCGCATCGAGTAGGTTGCCAAAAAATTTCCAGCCAGTTGGCGTCTCATAGCAATCAATTCCAAGCTTGTGGGCTACTACATCAACTGCTGAGCTAGTTGGCATGGAACGCGCAACCCCTGCCAGTCCAGATGTATAGGCAGGGACTATATAAGCATTGGCTGTGAGTATTGCAAGGCTATCACTGGGGTTCACAAAACAACCAGCACCTAAGATCATATTGCGATCACCATCACCATCACAAGCGGCACCAAAATGATAGGCTTTGTCTCTTATGAGAAGATTTGCTAATTCGTGGGCGTAAGTGAGGTTTGGGTCAGGGTGTCCACCACCAAAGTCCTCAAGTGGCTTGCTATTACGCACACTGCCTGCTGGTGCATCAAGAAAGACTTCTAGTAGTCGCTGCGCATAAGGGCCAGTAACAGCATGCAAGGCATCAAATACAAACGAGAAATTGTCGCGCAATAAGTCCTTAATGCGTTCAAAGTCAAATAACTGCTGCATCAAAGCAACAAAATCATCCACACCATCGATTACCTCCACTTGCATCTTACCAATGGTGCATTGGTAAGGTCTATGCAACGGGATCACAGCAGAATCAACGATTGAGTACTGCTTGAGAGTTCGCGTACAAGCGAAGACAGCATCAGCAAATGAGTCAGGAACTGGTCCGCCGTTAGCTCCATTGATCTTGATACCAAAATCTCCCTGAAGTCCACCAGGGTTATGACTGGCTGAGAGAATAATGCCGCCGACTGCTTGATGCTTGCGAATCAGGTGTGAGGCTGCTGGTGTTGAAAGGATACCGTCAGTGGTAGTGATTACTTGTTTGACGCCATGGGCAGCTGCCATCCTTAAGATTATGTCAATGGCATGACGGTTACCATAGCGGCCATCTCCGCCTAGGACCAGTGTACCACCTTGAACAGCGGGAAGATTGCGTAAGATTCCTTCGATGAAGCTTTCTAGGTAGTGTGGCCGTTCGAATTCTCTGTTAGTCTTGCGCAGACCTGAGGTGCCAGGCTTCTGGTCAGCAAACGGGGTATTCAAGCGCACAGTACGCCGGTTTGTTTCTGCGAATGTCAAGGTGGTTGCGAAGGCAGTCTACATTAAATCGTGCCTAAGTGTGTCGCTATGCTTTGTATTATTCCTAACACATAAGATTACTGTATCTCCTATGACATTGGATTAGCAGAAAATTGCTTACGACATCAGTCAGCTATACCTGGCTAAGCATATTGGTCAATTAAACCCTGGAAATTTAGAGTCGAAGCATAGAAGTACCTTGCAGATTTGTTTAGTCATACAAATGGCAAATTGACTCTGAGGAGAAAGCTACAAAATAAACATATTCCTACATCATTTGCACAAGTGCGGGGTCTGTAATCATGTAGACCTTACCCATTCTTCTTGTTTGTCCCTAATCAATCTTAAAGCAGGACTTGCTTCTATAGGTTTTGCTGTCTAGCCTATAAAGGTGTAAAAGTAATTTGTCCTGGATAATAATAGTTACTCTCGTTAAGATTTAAGTCTTTCTGGATCTCATGTATGAGAAAAGTAGTCAGCCCTGTTTAGGTACAGCATTTCGATCACTTAAGCACATACTAAATAGAATTTGATTAGTGCTTTCTACTAGTCAAACCTGAGGCTTATCTATTAGCATAGATGTCCAGTCGGGGTTAGTTTAGTGCCTTAGTGGGCCATTTCAGAGGTTCTCAACATAGCTATAAACCATAGTAAAGTCAAGACTAGCGCAGCAGCAACACCAGCAGCAACACCAAAGCGGATCATTACTAGTGGAACTAGGAGGGGAAATATTAAGGCACCAATAAGCGGAGTGAGGGTAGTAACCCATCGGAGAAAAACTAAGGCATCGGGGGACTGAGAAATCATCTAATAAAACTGTAGTCTAGAGCCACTCACTTTTAGATTTGATGAGCAGAGCTACTACTAAGCTCGGGTGCACAGCATTCGAAGTCCAAGCAGATATCAGATTAATCACTATCTAAAGTATAGTGAAATGAGAAAGAGCATTTATTTATCATGCTAGCAAGCCGCAGCCACAACCGATTAGCACCTTTGGGACTATATAGGGTTGCCATATATTTTCTACGTTAGTTGTGTATTAAATTTGCTTAGCGGCTAATACTGCGATATGGGACCTTTGAAAGGTAGTCAATCTCGACATTGCTAAAGGCGGCAACACCACGAGCTGTTGGGAGCGAATATACCCAGGAGAGGTAATCGCTAGGAGCACCACCTCGCTTACGCTTAGCACGTTCTGGCAAGGACTTGACCTGACCAGTAAAAACAATCTGCGGAAAGCCTAGAATACTGCGGTAATACTCATCGTATCGTGGACTTGTTATATTAAACGGTGTTTCACCAAGCTCTCGGCCTGGGAGCACGCGGTTGCGATGGAAAGGTACCATGTCATATCCGAAAGCCTCTAGATACTCCTCACTATCAAGCAGAGCATCTACCATTCCCTCAACCCCTTTGGTAGCAACTACGATAGACCAAGCAATTTCCTCAGATCGGCCGTGTGTTTTGCGGCCGAGTAGTTTCTCAACCAAGTGACGCACTACCTTGTAATTAGAGTTCAGTCGGTAGAAACCCCGGCGGAATGTATCAGACAAGCAAAGACCGCGGACAAAGTCCCGTACGGTGATTTGACCATTGCGTAGTTGCGATTCGAGAAAAGTATCGCGGTCACTCTTGAAAGCAGAGAAGAAGATTTGCCGGTAGGCTGACTCGATTACAGTTGTTAGGTTGTCACCATCCATGGCAACGTCCATAGGGCGTGCACGGGCATCCTCATCCGAAGTGACGCGCAGGCTTGCCACACGGTTGTTTTGGGTGGTAGGTGCGTAGGACAGGAGAGGTAAAGCCAAGCGATCTCAAAACCACTTCCAGATAACTGTATAAGTTCGGCAGAGGAGAGGTATCTGCTGATGGAATTAGTACTTACAGTCCGTAACAGTCACCGACTCACCAACCCAATGGTGAGAGGGCAACACCAGGCATTTTCTCTGATGTAACAGAATCACCAACACCAGCCTGATCATCTAGGTTCAACCGGGTCTCCATACAGAATGATGCTGTGTTAGAGAGACCTTCTACGGTGCTGGTGCGAAGACGTGTGTCAGGACCAGCAAACCAAAACCGCTCAAATGAACGCATCGTCTCGTAGCTAGTTGTCAGGATTAGCCCATTGCCTTCATCCATGCAAAACTCACCTGCCACGGGACTGGTCTCCGCATAACCACGGTCTCGCAACAGTAGACCTCTCCGACCCGATGTGTCGGTTGGGATCAATCCAAATACTGTCTCTCCTTCATGTGCCTCTCCGGCTTGATCCCAAGACATCGAGCCACTCCACCGCACGTGGCAACCTCCTGCTAAGTGTTTTGGATCTTGCTGGTGTAGCTTGGCGATGTGAGCTAGCCGTTTGTCCCTGGGATCTATTTCTTCAACAAGGATCAAAGATGCCCCTGCCTCAGCGCGACGGTGGAGCAAGTGATGGCTGCTACGCTGAGATCGCCAGCGTCCGCAGCTAAGCCGGAAGAAACTCAAGGCATCTGGCAGATCAAGGATCATGCAAGCTTATAGTTATGATATTCCTGATGATGACAGGTCCTGCATCTTGAGGCGCTGGCAATAGTCATTGCTACAGATTGTAATCAGATCATTGAGGTCGAGCTCAAGTGGAGTAAGTCTATTTTGGCCCGCCATAGCTTCCAGTTGAGTAGCAGCAGATTGAAGTTGATGGAGCAACAAATCACGGAATTCTTGGTCTGTTGCCATGTTTGGCTGAGCTACGCACCATAGTTCCCAAGCTTTAGGGCTAGGTAGAGGCCCATTTTTACGCCCACCACTGATCTGGCGGAATACTGCTAAACAGTGTGCTAGTAGGCGAAGATGATGCCGGTCAAGTGCTGGAAGATGCGTGGCTTCGATCCTTTGCAGCTCCTGGAAGGTTAGAGGGCTAGTTCCCGAAAGCTTAGATTGAGACTTGTCCACTGATCAGTGCAGTTTGAGAATGCAAGTGCGTATTTTCTAGGTGCCAGCATAAGTAGCTGGCATATTTGGACTAAAGCCAGTTCACTCCTAATGAAAGGTGTCTTTTCAAGGAAAAAGCCTAGTATAGTCCGGTACACTGCCTAGGTGTTTTACTCTGGTAAAAAATTCTGGCACATCTATAACCTAGCACTCAGTTAATTACTTAGAAGACTTCAAGCCACTACAGTGCTAACTCCTTTATAGGTTAACCTCAGGATCTGTAGTACTGCAAGCAAGCAGAATCCTATCTTCAAGTACTCACCGGTGATTCCGAGAGCAGCTATTTAGAAACCCTAACAACCTTAGGAGGAGAGCCTAGACGTAGGCTAGTAAAATCTTATGACCTGTGATTAGTCAGTTCACAAGACGTGCACAGCTCATGGACTCCTTGCAGAAATCTAAAAACAGCACAGTGGTACTACTTACTATGAGTTTGGCGCAATTGCGTGTCGCTGTATAGACAGATCAAGTTACTCCTTATTCTAGATTAAGTGATTGCTAGAAGCAGCTAACACTATGATAGAAGTCTTTGATTCAGAGTTCAAAGAGACTAAGGATGTATGACGATAGGGTACCACAGCACTGCCAAGCACGTAACAGCCCGTCACGTGACGGTAGACAGACTCCATACCTTAAGCTACCTAGATTAAAGAAACAAAAATGTTTTGTATATCTAAATTGCGGAACTGATCTGGCCTGTCACGTCCAAATCCGGATCTTTGTTTCCTAGATTCTCCTAGCCTCTCCCTACTATACCCACAGTGAACCACTGTACTCCGGCACTAGACAATGAGTCCGCCACTGCAGGCTTGCCTCCCCAGCAACTAGCTGGCCTCATAACGACAACTATCTACGCTGGCTAACCGTGATGACCAGTTCCACCACACACAGTCTTGTCAGCCAGCCTTATAAATATGGCTTCATCACAGAAATCGAGACTGAGAAAATTGACAAGGGGTTGAGTGAGGATGTGGTGCGTCTTATTTCTTCAAAGAAGAGTGAGCCTGAATTCCTGCTGCAATTTCGCCTACGTGCCTACCATCACTGGCTGAACCTCGAGGAACCAGATTGGGCTAATTTAAGGTATCCGCCAATTGATTATCAAGACGTAGTTTACTACGCAGCTCCGAAACAGCAGCAGAAAAAGTCCAGTCTCGATGAGGTTGACCCAAAGCTACTAGAAACCTTTGAAAAGCTTGGAATTCCTATCAGTGAGCAGAAGCGTCTTAGTAATGTTGCTGTTGATGCAGTCTTTGATAGCGTTTCTATTGCTACAACTTACAAAGAAAAGTTAGCAGAGCATGGAGTGATTTTCTGCTCGATCAGTGAGGCTGTTGTCAAGTATCCAGAACTGATTAAGCGCTACCTTGGCACTGTTGTTTCTAGTAATGACAACTACTTCTCAGCACTCAACTCTGCTGTTTTTAGCGACGGCTCTTTTGTCTTCGTGCCAAAGGGTGTAGAGTGCCCGATGGAACTTTCCACTTACTTCCGCATCAACTCGGGTGACACTGGTCAGTTTGAGCGTACTCTAATCATTGCTGAGGAGGGAGCCTCGGTTAGCTATCTTGAGGGCTGCACAGCTCCAATGTTTGATACCAATCAGCTGCATGCTGCTGTAGTGGAACTAATAGCACTCGATGATGCTTCAATTAAATACTCTACGGTCCAGAATTGGTATGCTGGTGACAAAAATGGAGTTGGTGGAATCTACAACTTTGTGACAAAGCGTGGCCAATGTCGAGGGGCACGCAGCCGTATTAGCTGGACGCAGGTGGAAACAGGATCTGCGATCACCTGGAAGTATCCCAGCTGCGTCCTCCAAGGTGCAGATTCCGTCGGGGAATTCTACTCCGTTGCACTTACTAACAACTTCCAGCAAGCAGATACTGGCACTAAGATGGTCCATATAGGACCACGTACACGCTCAACAATTGTGAGTAAGGGCATTAGCGCAGGACACTCTAGCAATAGCTACCGAGGTCTCGTACAGATGTCTTCTACAGCAAAAGGTGCACGCAACTACAGTCAGTGTGATTCGATGCTTATCGGCGACGAGGCTACCGCCAACACTTACCCATATATCCGCTCACAGCAACAGCAAGCTTCCGTTGAGCACGAGGCCAGTACCTGTAGAATCTCAGAGGATCAGCTGTTTTATCTCCAAAGCCGCGGTATCAGTTCTGAGGAGGCTATATCCATGATGGTGAGCGGCTTCTGCCGTGATGTCTTTAACCAGTTACCAATGGAATTTGCTGCTGAGGCTGATAAGCTTCTCGCTCTCAAGCTAGAAGCCTCAGTAGGGTAGAGGAGAACACTAAAAATATAAGCTAATCTAGCCCGATTCAGGACTTAAATACTACAGTCCGATTCCTCCGACTTCAACCCCTCTGCACTCTGTGATCCGAACCGACGCTGAGACTCTCCTCGAGATCAAGAACCTTCATGCAAGGGTTGAGAATCAACCTATTCTCAATGGTGTTAATCTTCATGTGCGCGCAGGCGAAATTCACGCAGTCATGGGTCGTAACGGTAGTGGCAAAAGCACTCTGGCGAGAGTGCTTGTCGGCCATCCCGCTTACACAGTAACTGAGGGTAGTGTACAATTCCGGGGTGAAGATCTGCTGGCAATGGCGGCCGAGCAACGGGCTCGGATTGGACTCTTTCTTGGCTTCCAGTACCCAGTAGAGGTCCCCGGAGTTAGTAATCTGGAGTTCCTAAGGGTAGCTACTAACGCTTGCCGTCAGCAACGAGGCCAGAAAGAATTAGATACTTTTGACTTTGAGGACCTGGTGCGCGAGCGCCTGAAAGTTGTCCAAATGGATCCAGCCTTCCTTGAGCGTAGTGTTAACGAAGGATTCTCAGGTGGCGAAAAGAAGCGCAACGAGATTCTCCAGATGGCTCTGCTAGAGCCGTTAGTGGCGATTCTCGATGAAGCTGACTCTGGCCTAGATATAGATGCACTACGCATCGTAGCTGGCGGTGTAAATCAACTATCAGGGCCAGATAACGCCACACTTCTAATTACTCATTATCAACGTCTTTTGAACGAGGTAAAACCGGATTATGTCCATGTAATGGCAGCAGGAAGGATTTTACGCACTGCTGGCCAAGAGCTAGTCCTTGAGCTTGAGCAATCTGGGTATGATTGGGTTGACAAGCAGCTTGCCACCTTGGAGGTGGGATGAGTGTGACATCACCACAGCGTTGGCTAGCTGCCTTGCCTCACCCATCGGGACCACTTCAGGAAGTTCAGAGGCGCGGGCGCATTCGTTTCGGCAATCTCCCGGTGCCAAGCCGCCGACTAGAAGCTTGGCGATTAACCAATCTCTCGCGTCTTGAAGCGCTGCTTGATCTTGCTACAGTACCAGTCCCTCTTCCAGTCCTCTCATCTTGGCCAGAACCTCCGGCTAAGAGCATCCAGATTGTTCTGAATCCGTTTAGTGATCCACTCGCGAATATTCAGTTACCTGCTGGAGTTTACCCACTAACACAAGCTGAACTATCAAGAACCCTTGGCCGTGGGCTCGAACGCTGCGCTTGTTTGTTTGACTGGCCAGTAGTCTTGAATGACTCAGCTGCTTCGAGTCTGCTTGCTCTGCGTATTAGTGGACGTCTTACTACACCACTTGAAGTTATAGTACCATCGTTTCCTGTTTGTCTTGCTGCTACCCGTCTACTTCTCCTACTCGATGATGAAGCTGAACTCGATCTTTTGCAGGTGCTGGTCGGTGACTCCGGATCTGCGCACAGCCACCTGGTAGAGATACGCCTTGGCCACAATGCTCGCTTGAACCATGGTTGGCTTGCCCTTGGCGGTGGTGACGCTGCTCTTCTTGGACATCTAGCATTAGAGCAGAAGCCATATAGCTACTATGGTCTGACCTCTGTTCATTCAGGTTGGTCATTCGGACGTTTTGAGCCACGTATCGTTCAAGTCGGCGGCCGTGCCAACACTTGCATACGCGGTTTACAGGTAACGATGGGCAACCAGCAACTTGCCACCCATGCCCTGATGCGTTTTGACGGACCTCAAGGGACTCTAGATCAACTACAGAAAGGATTGGCTGGGGGGCGTTCCCATAATATCTTCAACGGAACTGTGCAGGTGCCACGCTTAGCACAACTCACCGACGCTGCTCAGCTCAGTCGTAACTTACTACTCTCTAGCTATGCTCGCATCGATACCAAGCCAGAGCTTGAGATTGTCGCTGATGATGTGCGCTGCACCCACGGTGCGACGATTGGCCAATTGCAACAAGAGGAACTATTCTATCTACAGAGCCGAGGGATTGCTGTAAATCAGGCCTCTGCATTGCTGATTAGTGGCTACTGCTCTGAGGTCTTAAGCATGCTACCGGCTGACGCTGCTAGCCGATGGCGACCAATGGATGCTCTAATGCAAGAGGTAAGTGCATGACTGTTAGCAACTATAGCCTCGCTGAAAGCACACGTCCGGATTTTCCACTTCTTAGTGAATGTGCACTGGATGGCCAATCATTGGTCTATCTTGATCACGCTGCTACCAGTCAAAAACCACATTGTGTGCTGAATGCTATACAGCAATATTATGCACACGACAACGCAAACGTTCATCGCGGTGCGCATCAGCTGAGTGCTCGAGCTACAGAAGCTTTCGAAGCAGCCCGTACAACGACCTGTAGCTTTATCAAGGCTCGATCTCCTGCTGAGATCGTATTTACACGAAATGCTAGTGAAGCAATTAATCTTGTTGCTCGGTCCTGGGGTGATGCCAACTTACGCGCTGATCATGAAATCCTTTTGACTGTGATGGAGCACCACAGCAACCTTGTTCCCTGGCAGCTTCTAGCCAGTCGTACTGGTTGCCGCTTGTGCCACGTTGGTCTCACAGATGACGGAAGACTTGACCTCGAAAGCCTCCGAGTCCAAATTAATGAACGTACACAATTAGTTGCTCTGGCGCATATCAGTAACACGCTTGGCTGTTGCAATCCCATTGAGGAAATTGCCTCTCTTGCTCATGATGTTGGTGCCCTACTGCTAGTAGATGCTTGCCAGAGTCTTGCACATATGCCAGTTGATGTTGTGGCTTTGAACGCAGACTTCCTCGTAGGATCATCTCACAAGCTCTGCGGCCCGACCGGTATAGGGTTTCTCTGGGCCCGAGAACAACTACTAGAGGCAATGCCTCCTTTCCTGGGCGGAGGAGAGATGATCCAGGACGTTTCTCTTAGCCACAGCACATGGGCTGAACTACCACACAAATTCGAGGCAGGGACACCAGCCATTGGGGAGGCAATAGGCATGAGTGCTGCCCTAAGTTACCTTCAGGGTATTGGCTTCGAAGCTATCCAGACCTGGGAAACAGAACTCACCCGCCATTTGTTCAAGCGCCTGCAGTCGATCAACCAGTTAAGTGTGCTAGGGCCAACACCTGAGCAGGACCAAAATCGTGGCGCGTTAGCTAGCTTCCTTGTAGATGGGATTAATGCCAACGACATAGCGGAACTTCTCGACACTGTAGGAATCTGTATCCGTAGTGGGCACCACTGCTGTCAGCCGCTACACCATTTTCTTGGTATACCTGGATCAGCTCGTGCCAGTCTTAGCTTTACTACAACAATTGAAGAGATTGATCGCTTTGCAAGCGAACTACAATCTGCAATCGATCTTTTGCACGCTAACAAATAGTAAGCAAGGCTATGAACCCATCCCAGTGGTAAGACTACCGCCAAAGCCTATAGGTCCTAATAGGCAGACACTTAAAGGTCAAGATGTTGTCGGAAGAAGCATTCTGTCGATTCCAGAACTTCTGTTAGTACGTTGCTGTCACGGAAACCATGTCCCTCATCTGGAAAATTATGTATCTCTACAGGGATATCACGCTCACGTAAGGCAACAGCCATTTGATTAGTTTGCTCAGGAATCACGACCTTATCTTGGAGGCCTTGGAAGAAAATAACCGGACAGCTGATGCGCTCGACATTATAGAGAGGAGAGCGTGCCAGATACAGCTGCCGCTGCTCTGGCCAGGGCCCAAGGAGCCACTCAAGATAACCTGCCTCAAAGCGGTGTGTCTGGCAAGCCATTGAGGCCAAATCGCTTATCCCGTAGCGACATGCACCAACCTGAAAGATGTCACTGAAGCATAGACAGGCTAGAGCAGTGAAACCTCCAGCACTACTGCCTTCTATAGCAACTCGTGAAGCGTCAGCACCCTTGTTTGCAATCAAGTAACGCGCTGCTGCAGCACAGTCGTGTACATCTGTCACGCCCCAGTTGAAACGCAATCGTTCTCTGTAAGAACGGCCAAAACCTGTAGAACCACCATAATTCACATCTACTACACCCCAGCCGCGCGAAGTCCAAAATTGAATGCTGAGATTGAGGCCGCAGCTTGCCATAGCAGTTGGACCACTGTGGCTTTTAACCAGTAGCGGGAAACCAGAACTTAAGTTAGCCAAGCGAGGGGGATAGTACCAAGCATGGGTTCGCTCACCATCATGTCCGTTAAACCAAATAGCCTCTGGTTTAGTAATAGTATCAGGTGGAGTTGGTAACTCTGTGGCAAGAGAATGTGTCCATGTCCTTCTAGTAAGGTCCAACTCTAGCAATCCTGGGCTGCAGTCAGGACTGCTAGCAATAGCTACAGCACGGTCATCAAGAACATAAAGGCCGGTCAAGTCATCGAAGGGTTGAGAAAGTATCTCGATAATCCCATCCTCACGAAAATGCCGCAATTGCCAGCAGCCCTCACTACAGCAGGCCGCTAACAAACCACTTCGCCAAGCGGCAAGCGTACGCATGCCATAAGTCCACTGTGGTATTCCGCATTCGACCTTCACTTTCCAAGGCCGCCGCAGTGTTGGGTCGCAGGGCGATAGCAAGGCAGGATTCCACCAACCACTGCTGTCTTCTGCCACTGCTAGCTGGCCATCAAGCAACCAAAGGGGTTGGAAAACAGAGACATTATGAAATGCGGGTTTCTGAGAAGGTAAACAGCCTAAGTAGCATTTAGGTGATCCCAAGGCTCCTGAACTAGTTATCTCGGAGTACCAAAGCGTTGATGCCTCCCAAGGCATTGATGGTTGTTGCCACTCGACCCAAGCTATATATTTGCCATCTGACCTAAGACAAGGGTAGCCAGCAAAGTCAACTGGTCGATGCAGGATGCTTAGACTTTCACTGCTATGTTTATCGAGCGGTACTGTAACTATCAGGTCTCGTCCATGATTTTCCATCACGCCAACCCAGCGGTGAAATCGGTGGTCAATGAAACCAGCAGCTAATGGTACTCCGTCTTGAGGGGTCAAAGATACAGGCTCGCCCAGAGCTTCTAGCCAAGCCCCGTTTCTCTTTTTCGGCCGCAGTAGCCCGCGCCAGCGACAGCTGATCAAGCAGCCGGCCCAGTCATCAGTCCAGACTAGTAGCAGTTCATCACCTTCAGCTTTCTCAGCAAGTGCACCGCCACCATAGTTATGCACGCGGCTGCGGAGGTTAGCTGGTGCAGGAGTCAGCTCCTGTGGTTCTACCTCGGGCTGTCTCCAGGGTCGGATCAACGCTGTGGTGCGTCCTTGTTCCTGTGGACGCCGCTCAAGCCAGAGCACCCAGTCTCCCACTAAACGGGGTTCAGAAAGGCTCGGTTGATAAGCTAAGGCCAGAGCCGCAGCCAATGGTTGCTGGTTCCATAAGGGGGAGGACATTTGCGTGTTGGCGAAGTGGCGGACTCTGGCAGGCTGCCTAGGATCGTAGAACTACTGTCATTAGCAAACCCTTGCTGAAAAGCTTTGCCCAGCTGGCGCGGTCGGTCGACCAATCCCATAGAAGCGTTAGTGTATCTAAGGAACCACTAGATACTCCGCCACTTGATATTCGCACTCTCGGAGACTGCTCACTTCGCAAACGCACTGAGCGCATCACTAAAGTTGATGAGTCGGTGCGGGAAATTGTAAGACAAATGCTACACAGCATGTATACTGCTCGGGGCATTGGACTGGCAGCGCCACAGGTGGGTATTCATAAACAGCTAATGGTAATTGACCTTGAGATCGAGGACCCTGTCTCACCACCATTAGTGCTGATCAATCCTGAGATTACATCAGCTGGAGCATCAATCACCACCTACGAAGAGGGTTGTCTCAGTATACCTGGCGTTTATTTAGATGTGGTGCGCCCTACCACCATTGAAGTCAATTTCCGCGATGAGATGGGGCGTCCTCATCGTATGAAGGCAGATGGTCTAATGGCCCGTTGCATACAGCATGAGCTGGACCATCTTCATGGAGTACTGTTTGTTGACAGAGTACAAGACGAGTCTGCACTTGACCGAGAGCTTAAGTCACACGGCTTTAAGGCAGATGATATCCGCTCACTAACTTGATTATGTTCTGAAGCTCTTGACCTATGCCAATGAATCCTCTCGCAGGGCTGTTTCTTGCCCTTGCCTGCATTCTTGGTATTGCAGCAACTGGCTCTATCTTCGAGCTTGCTTATGGTAATCCTGATCTAGGCGTTACCACCACTAGCTGGATCCTAGGATTGACTGCACCGGCTACGATCGGATCACTTCTAATTGCAATTCGGCTTAACAAGACAGCTTAACAGGTACTTCGAGTTTCGATTCTTCTTCATACTAATATCAGCGTAGATTAGCTCCACCAATGGTCAGCTTTCGGATCTCTGTTCAGGCTGCTTGTCTTACAAGCCTTGTCAGTTCTATGGTTACGGCGCCTAATTTGCTCGCTCAGAGTTCAGTTTTTGGAACACTAGCTGTAGATGCCAACCAGTTTGTTTTAGTAGCTGCGCCTATTGGCTCAGGAGTGGCTTCCCAACTCAATATTTACGAGCAGCGCACCAGTGAGCGTCCTTGTTATAGAGTAGTAGGCGGTTCGCCATCAGTAGTTGATCCCCTACTAACTAGCTTTGACTTCACAGGTATCTGCAGCCGCTACATTGATGCAAATGGATATTCCCTACGTATTGGGAACAAGGACTTAGGGACTAGCTACCGGCTAAGCATTGTTAAGACAGCAGGTGATATTCAGCTAGTAGCTATGCCAACCCGAAATATTTCCCGCCGCCCAACGTTAGTGGCTACTGCCGGCGGTATCACTGATGGGTTTGTCCAACTCAATCTAGAGCCTGGGTGGTCACTAATGCGGCGACAGTACGGTGGCCAAGGTCTTGGTCATCTCTACCTTTATCGAGAGACGTGGCCCAAATCTAGCGATAGTGATGCTTAGAAGAAATAGGACTTCCTGAAGTAGTCATGCGTATTGATAAGATAGCTGACCACAAATGTACTTAACTGCATGACCCAGGTCACAGTCGGAGAAAATGAGGGTATTGAATCTGCATTACGCCGCTTTAAGAGGCAAGTTTCAAAAGCTGGCATTTTTGCTGATCTCAAGCGCCTGCGTCATCATGAGACCCCTATCGAGAAGTACAAGCGCAAGGCTCAGCAGCGCCGCCGCCGCCGCTAAGTAAGTATTAATTCAGGCTTCTCCATCAAGACATGAAGCTTTGTACCCACATGTTGTCATCTTCTAGCAGCATTCACAAACTTTGGGTCCAGAACAATATGAGGCGACCTCAGTGACCATCAATATGGCAGCCTTGCAGCGCTGGCTCGGAGAGACCTTCTCTCATGCGATCGGTAACCCTAGAGAGGAAAAGCTAAACATGCCGCCTCCAATTGGTCCGCAACCCTACCATGACTTACCCCATAAGTCATGGTAGGGTTGTAATGTATAGATCCACAAGCTTTGAGCTACCTACTACACTCTGAAAGAAGCTTGGGACTCTCTAGGCTTGAGAATGTGCAAATAATGCTAGGTCTAACTATCTCACTAATTACGAGGCTGGAGTCATAACTCTTGCACTAAGCCTTTGTAAAGTAAGCACTCCTCCAGCCTCCTAAATTCCTCAGTAGCTTCCTGACTGGACTTACACTTCATCTATAATTCAGTGGGCAGAGATATGCTTAGAGTCTTAGACCTTGGGCTCTAAGTTCAAGATATCCAAAAACTGCAGTTCAAGTAAGTGATGGTAGCCCACTAGAATTTGCAGGAAACCCAACTGCAAAGGACTGCTATGGTACGGGCTGCTTCAGCCAGTAAGGCCCTACTGTTTGATTACCGACAAGCAGCTAATCCGATACGACCTGGCCTTACTGAGCCAATTCCCTATCGTCAGTGGAATGCGAATTTACACAACAGTGGACCTAGTGGCATTACTCCCCTTGATCTAAGCCATGAACTGGGAATTACAGGAATAGCAACTAGCCCTGGTCTTGCAGCTCACTTTATTCGTATCAAAGCCGGCGAGTCCATCAAAGCAGCTGCGCATACTACAAGCTCACTGTTTTTTGTACTTTCTGGTAGTGGTCGCTGTTGCTATTCTGCGGATCCGAGCCCTGCAGTCCCAATTAGCTGGGATGCAGGAGATTTGTTTGTGCTGCCCGCAGGCCCTGATCCTTTGTTGGAAGCCGATAATACCAGTGTCCTCTACTGGGTACATGATGCTCCTCTGCTAGACTATCTGGGAGTAAAGCCGACTTGGCCTCGCTTTGAGGCAACTCATTACCCGGCTGACTGGCTACGGTCGGAGCTAGAAAGATTAGCTGCTAACCCTGCCAGCGCTCATAGCAACCGTTTAAGTTTACTGCTAGCCAACCACGACTTGCCTCATACACGTACTGTAACTCATGTACTTTGGGCTATGTATGGTATGGTACCAGCTGGCTCGACTCAGATGCCACACCGCCATCAATCAGTAGCTTTGGATCTAATCATCAGCTGTGAGCCGAATTGTTATACCCTAGTAGGTACAAAACTCAACGCCAACGGCACAATTTGCAGCCCAGAGCGAATTGATTGGCAAGCTGGTGGTGTCTTCATTACACCTCCAGGACATTGGCATGCTCATGTAAACGAGAGCAGCAGCACATCTTACTTACTGCCGATCCAGGATGCTGGCCTGCAAACTTATCTGCGCAGTCTTGATATTCGCTTTGGCTAATCCAAGTTTATACCTTCTGCTCTGACGAATATGAGCTAAATAAGAGGTTAAAATCTGCCTATGAATTAATCTGTGGCTAAGGCTAAACCTTAGTTCTCCAGCCTATAAGTTGTCGGCAACCTGTTGCCTCAGCTCCTGTAGCTAGGGCGGAACCCGATCAAGAACGTCAAGATAAGGGAATAATTTTGTCCGCAGGCCTGTATATGCACTCAGCTTACTTGACTCTACTTATAGAGTTTTCCGTACAGCTTCTCAGCTGCTGCACTGTAGCTTCTGCGGTTTCCTGTCACGCATGACTGGCAAAACAATCTTCGGTCGCATCCTATGTGGCGAAATCAGTTGTGACGAGGTCTATAGTGATGACTACTGTCTCGCGTTCCGCGATATCCAGCCTCAAGCACCTGTTCATGTGTTGGTGATCCCTCGCAAACCGATAGAAAGCCTGCGGTCTGCCGGCAAAGAGGACTGTTACCTGCTTGGACATCTGCTGTTAGTTGCAACAAAGGTCGCATCGCAAGAAGGCCTTGAGGAATGGCGGACAATAATTAATAGTGGTGCTAGTGCTGGCCAGACTGTGTTCCATCTGCATGTGCACGTAATCGGGGGCCGTCCTCTGACATGGCCTCCCGGCTGACTGCAGCGATGGCGACAATGACGGGATGACTACGACCGCCCGGAAACCTCTTCAAGGACTGACCAGTCAGCTTGGTAAGCTTCAGCGTCTTGCTCAGCCCTACTTCTTGCCTGTTGAGGAAACTCGCGGCTGGCAGTTCCTGCTGCTTGTAGTTGCACTGCTTGCGATCGTAGTTGGCCTCACCCTACTTCTTCTAACTGGTGCAGTTGCTGTTAGTGGTGAGCTAGTGCCTGGTTGGCGTGACCGCTTCCTGCCAGGAATTCCTCAGCGTGTAGCAGCGATTTGGGGCAGCTGGATCGGCCCCACTATCAGCCTGGTCATGTTAGCCGGAGTCGCATGTTTCATTGCTTTCCGGTCTAAACTACGTCAGGGTCGCTGGTTGCCTTGGCTCTTGCTTAGCATAATTGCTCTGTTGATTCTTGTAATCAATGGCATCAATGTTGGTATCAGCTATATAGCACGTAATATCGAAAATGCACTTGTTTCCTACGACCAAGATAGCTTCTGGAAAATTGTAGCTATTTACTGCTTTTGCCTAATCATAGCACTGCCAATTAGAGCAGTTCAGAGCTATTTAATTCCAAAGTTAGGCTTAATGTGGCGTCAGTGGCTAAGTTCTCGTCTTCTAGGTCGCTACCTTTCAAACAGAGCTTATTATATCCTTAACCCTAACGACGAGTCCCTGTCAAATATTGATAACCCTGACCAGAGGATCTCTGACGACACACGCAGCTTTACTTCCACCAGCCTCAGTGTACTAGTAGAGGTTATTTCAGCCCTGCTAACCTTTTTCAGCTTCGCCATTGTCCTTTGGACTATTAACGAGCGCTTAGCGCTATTTTTACTTGTCTACTCCCTAATTGGTACAACGCTAATTGTCATAGCTAGCCGTCGTCTCGTCTCACTCAATTATCAACAGCTAAAGCTAGAGGCTGACTTCCGCTATGGTCTTGTGCACATAAGAGATAATGCTGAGTCGATTGCTTTCTATGGTGGTGAGAATCAAGAGGGAGTAGAAGCCAATCGTCGACTCGATGGTGCTATCCGAAACTACAACCGCCTGATTATCTGGGAGGCGTTGATCAGTGTGATTCAGCGTTCTTATGACTACTTTTCCCGCTTTCTCCCCTGGCTAGTAATAGCCCCAATCTACTTTGCTAAAGAGGTGGACTTTGGTGTCTTTGGCCAAGCAAGTATTGCTTTCTCGCAGGTGCTGTTCTCAGTTAGTTATATTGTCAACAATATCGACCGCCTAGCGGCTTTTTCTGCCAGTATATCTCGTCTCGAAAGTTTCCAAGGGCGCGTTGATGAAATCAGTCAGTCTAAGTCTACTACATCTCCCACACTAGCAAAGACTAATTCCGGAAATTCTGATCGGCTTTCACTACATCATGTTAGTCTTAGTCCTCCTAGTACCGACCGCGTTTTAATTCGGGATCTTAGCCTAAGCCTTGACCCACAACAACGTCTACTTGTAGTGGGTCCTTCTGGTTGCGGTAAGACCTCTTTTTTAAGGCTAGTTAGTGACCTGTGGGTACCAGAGGCTGGGGGCGAGATTAAGAGGCCTCCTGCAGGAGAACTTCTCTTCATCCCCCAGAAGCCATATATGCTGCTGGGAACATTGAGGGAGCAGCTTTGCTACCCGCTGCGCCCAGACCGTTTCGGTGATGCTCAACTACGAGCAGTACTGGAGCAAGTTCGGTTGCCAGATCTAGTCAGGCGTTACCCTGACCTTGATATCAAGCAAGACTGGCCACGTCTACTATCCCTTGGTGAGCAGCAACGTCTCGCCTTCGCCCGACTTCTGCTAAACGCTCCGCATATGGTTGTCTTGGATGAAGCAACGAGCGCTCTCGACGTGGCTACTGAGCGCCATTTGTACGATCTTCTTTGCCAGCGTGAGATAGCCTTTATCAGTGTTGGCCACCGACCCACACTTAAAGCCTTCCACGACACAGTGCTAGAGCTTGATGGTCTTGGAGGCTGGCAGCTGATGCCAGCATCTAGCTATGAGTTCGGTCGTATCTGAAAATCCTCGACTTATGACTAACGATACCAACAGCGCCTCTGGGATTCCAATGACTAGCGCAACTACTGGTGATGTACCAGCATTTGGTTGGAGCAACTACGCTGAGCGTGTAAACGGGCGCTTTGCAATGTTGGGATTCTCTGCTGTGTTGCTAATCGAGACACTTAGCCATGACACTTTTCTTCACTGGGCTGGGCTCGTGCCTTGATCTCTGCGATTAAGGCCCTTAAAAGTAGAGATGCAGAAGGTCTGTTTGCCATACGCCAGCACGACTTACCTCAACCGCTAAGAATTGACCTGTAGCGTCGAGACTTACATGTCGTGGAACTCCTGGGGGATTTAACTCTAGCTGCTGCAAGCTTCCTAAGCTACGAAGATAAATTACTAACTCAGCTCTGCCTTCACGCTGCCGAACAATGGCAACTCGCTCAGCATCGGCATCGATGCTGACACTTATTGGCTGGACATCAGTTTGATTTAGGTTGGGCAGAGCAATATTGCGATTTGTGCGTAGATCAAATAGCTCAATTTCGTCATGGTTGTCTCGATTGGCAATTGTTGCCAGCATTTGCTGTCCCATAGCTGGACTGCGCTGATTAGTGTTAGAGTGGTGTATTAGAGAATCTATATTGTTAGATGAGCTTACTATCTGGCCCCTACAGCTCGTCAGTAAAAACAGCAAAACAGATACCAGCAGCATTAGTGACTGAGGGTGAATCATCGTGACACATCAGCTAGCCTCGTGGATGTCGTGAGCTGTTTGCCGGCAGGCCAATCTGGCTCTAGCAGTTGACTAAGGTCCAAGACCTTGATCAGCCACTGCCCACGCTTTATCCACTGTACAGCTAACTGGCGAGCATCAGGAGAAAGACTTATTCGTACAGGAGCTTGGCTTCCTAGAAGTTGCAATCGGTGAACTCGATGGTTAAGCCGGTCCTCAATTAGCGCTCGCCGTTGTCCATTTCTCCAGTTACCTATTACAGCCACATAACGACCATTCCAGCTCAGAGATGGTGAACTGTGGGGTTGATGCCGTTGCAGGTAGCTTAGAGGTAGAATTTTTCCACTCTCAATATTACGCAGCTGTACTGTCGGCTGGCCGTCCAGATCAACAATTGATGCAAGTAGTCGACCATTACCACTCAGACTTGGTTCCCGTTCATTGCCCACCATCGTCATCGTAGAAGCATGTTCCTTAACTACACAACCCCAAAGTCCTGCTGCCATTAATAAAGGCAGCAGGACACGTCTGGCTAATAATGCCAAGTTCAGTTGTCGAAACGGGAGCTGTTATCCCGAGAACGTGAGCTACGAGGGGTTGGTCTTTGAGATGTGGCGGTGGCCGATGTCACTGGCGAGAAAGAAGCTTCTTCGGTCTGCAACCGAAGTTGGGTGCCTCGAGGCACCCCGAGATCAGTTTTTGCTTTTGCTATGGGAGATGAACTGTTCTCGCGTTCCAATGAGGAAGAGGAGGATTTCATAATGCTCCTATCAATCGCAGTAGGACGGCTGCCCTGACGTTGCTTGTCACGGCGGCGGCGATCGCCAAAGGCCGGTTTCTGATCTTGTTTCTCGTAACTATCATTATTGCTACGGCTGAAGCGCGTTAACTGACGTGTTGCACGTTCATCCTCATTAGGCCATGCTGCCTGTAAATCTTCTGAAGAGGAGGCAAAGCGTCGACTGATAGCCTCTTCTGGGATAACCGGTTGTATATTTCTTCTTAGTCTGTATTGTCCTTCTTCACTGTAGTCCCGCCTGCCGACCTGGTTGCTAGCAAACTGTCGCCTTGGTGAGCGTGGCTCAGCCAGTCGGTCATATGGCTCATTCCAGCTGTCGCGCAGTCTATCTGCTGATGGTTGCCGGGGTGGGGATGTTAGTTCATCGTCAAAGTAAGCCGATCGCCGTGCTTGTTCTGTTGAGATTCCACGTAACCGCACGCTCTCGTAAGCGAAGAAGATAGTAGTGCCAGCCAGTAAGGACTGCCCAAATTGAAGGATTGGGTCAAGACGCCAGCCTTGGAAAAAAAGTATGCCGCCACAGAGGAGGCCGACTGCCGCGAAGAAGACATCATAGTCCCTTGCGAGTGCCGGCTTGAACGTGCGCACAAAGTAGAGCAAGGCTCCGCCTACAGCTAGCACTATCCCGACGACGCTAGCCCAATTTAAACTGGCGTTAACCACAGTAGTGTGCTCCCTAAAGCCCCTAGGTGCTGGAAAGTCCCTGGGGTACATCTACATTAAGTCTAGGTTTGCAACTGGATGAGTTGCTTTCAGAGTTTTCTATCTACTTGATCGGTCTGGCTCAGTATTATAAGGGCAATCGTGGCGGGAACAACCACAATCAAACTGCCCCAGAGCAAACTGTTTAAGAAATTAGCAAGGGAGGGGGTCATGATCGAAAGAGCTTACTCTAAAGCTCGGCTAAACAACACGATCCTAGAGATTGGTGTAGAGCCTACTAGGATAGATCGCTAATATGTTAAGCCTTGTTATGGCAGCCCTACTGCCCACTCTTCCTGCTGTGCATCTAGCACTTGGGCTGCTCCTATCGCTATGGACCCTTGCTTTTCTCGCCCGGGTTATACTCAGCTGGTATCCAAAGATAAACCTCACTCGCGGTTTTTGGCCAGTAGTGTGCCGACCAACTGAGCCTCTGCTAGCACTAACCCGGCAAGTTGTGGCACCGATTGGAGGTGTCGACGCAACACCGGTAATCTGGATTGGGCTGCTCAGCCTCGTACGTGAGTTGCTAGTTGGGCAGCAGGGAATTCTCACGCAACTTCTCCAACTTGGGATCGAGAGTGCCTGACAACAAAGCCTTTAAGAAGCTCTAGTCGAGCATCTCTTGTTCAACAAACTTGGTGTGCACATTACCTTGACGAAACTCTGGACGGTCAAGAAGTCTCAGGTGGAAGTCTACTGTGGTAGGTATTCCAGTAACAGCACACTCATTGAGAGCACGACGCATCCGTGTCAATGCTGCCTCTCTATCGCGTCCCCAAACAATCAACTTGCCAATTAGTGAGTCATAGAATGGTGGGATCTCATAGCCAGTATAGACATGGCTATCTACCCGCACTCCAGGGCCGCCAGGCGGTAGCCAACCTGTGATCTTGCCTGGGGCTGGGCGGAAGTTATGTCGTGCATCTTCTGCATTAATGCGGCATTCGATTGCATGACCACGCAAGGCAATCTCTTCCTGTCGTACGCTTATAGGCTCGCCCGCGGCAATCCGCAGTTGCTCCGCAATCAGGTCGATTCCTGTGACCATCTCAGTCACAGGATGCTCTACTTGGATACGCGTGTTCATTTCCATGAAGTAGAAGCCACCATTTCGGTCGAGGAGGAACTCGACAGTGCCTGCTCCCTCATAACTAATGCTTCGTGCCGCTGATACAGCAGCCTCACCCATGCGAAGACGTAGATCAGGGTCAAGCACAGGGCTGGGTGCCTCTTCGAGAAGCTTCTGGTGTCGCCGCTGAATAGAGCAATCGCGCTCGCCAAGATGGACTACATGGCCGTGACGATCTGCTAGTACCTGTACTTCAACGTGTCGCGGACGGTCGATAAACTTTTCCATATAGAGGCCCGGATTACCGAATGCAGCCTCAGCCTCTCCCTGAGCCGCTCTAAAGAGACTTTCGAGTTGATCGGGTCCTGGCACAAGACGCATACCGCGGCCACCACCACCAGCAGTGGCCTTAATCATTACGGGATAACCCATCGAATTGGCCAGTTTGGCAGCCACAGCTGGTGATTGCAGCAAACCATCACTGCCAGGCACAGTCGGAACGCCCACTGAGCTCATCGTGCTCTTGGCAGTTGACTTGTCTCCCATCGAGCGAATAGCAGCTGGTGACGGACCGATGAAGATAATGTTGTGGTCGTGGCACATCTCGGCAAAGCGGTCGCTCTCAGCTAAGAAGCCGTAGCCAGGGTGTATTGCATCTACCTGTCGCGAGGTAGCCGCTGCCAGGATATTGTGGACGTTCAGGTAGCTGCGGCTGCTAGGAGCATCTCCAACACAGACAGCTTCATCAGCTAGCTGTACATGTAAGGCATTGCGGTCGACAGTGCTGTATACAGCCACCGTCGAAATTGATAGTTCGCGGCAGCTCCGGATAATCCGTAGAGCAATCTCGCCGCGGTTGGCGATCAGCACCTTGCCGATGGGCATCCGCAGCGCTTTCAGCTGAGGCGGATCGTATCAGCTGCGGTTGCCTTTTCTGGCGAGAGTTTAACAGGCGTGAGCATATAGTGTCCAGATCGATGGCATCTTGAGAAGGGAAGCCGTCAGCCACGCGGATGTGGTGGAATTGGTAGACACGCACGTTTGAGGGGCGTGTGGCTTCGGCCTTGCGAGTTCAAGTCTCGCCATCCGCATTAACTTTTAACTTGAATCTCTGTCATATCCGCTTCAGTGCAGAATGATGCAACTTTTTCCATCGTTCTGGTCTCAAATGGGCCTGGTGAGGTAGCGACCTGGGTTCACCCTTTAACCACCTGTCTACACCACAGACTGCGACTGCGCCCGCAATACCCACGCTCGCCACTAGACATAAGGCTAGTACTTGTTCCCTGTCCAAACGCAACTGGTCATGAGGCAAGGTTGGCAAGCAGCTGGAATCTTTTTGAGCGGGTTCTACCTGCCCGGAAATTCTGGACCTTGCTGCTCAGTCCGCGCCGTTATAGCTCTTGGCCAAGACGAGGAATGGTGGTTTTCTTAGGAGGTGACCAGCTCTGGAGCGTGCTGCTCTCAGCAAGGCTGGGATACCGTCACCTTACCTATGCTGAGTGGGTAGCACGCTGGCCTTGCTGGAACGACAAGATTGCAGCAATGTCAACAAGCGTCCGCAACCGTCTTCCACAGCGATTACGTAATCGCTGTGCTGTAGTCGGCGATTTGATGGCAGATATCTCAGGTGAATCCCGACGGACAGAGCCTTTGCCATCGGGAGATTGGGTAGCACTACTGCCAGGATCCAAGCGGTCTAAACTGTCTGTTGGTGTGCCGTTTCTACTCGAAACAGCGGATCACCTAATTGTAAGTAGACCGAGTTGTCATTTTCTGCTGCCGGTAGCCCCAACAACGAGTCTTGAGGAACTACAGCACTATGCAAGTCGCGACAACCCTATCGCCTCACACTATAGCTCTGGAGTTACTGCAGTAATTGCACCACCTCCATACTTACCTGATTGCCGTCGCATAATCACTAATGCGGGTACAGTGATCCACTTGCAGGAATCACCACCTGCCTACAGGCAAGTCAGTCAATGCCAGTTGGCCCTAACGACTGTTGGAGCAAACACCGCTGAGTTAGGCGCACTCGGTGTACCAATGATAGTTATCATACCTACTCAGCACCTAATGGTTATGGAGTCCTGGGATGGCTGGGCTGGAGTTCTTGCTCGTCTTCCTGGATTGCGGCACCTTGTAGGCAGCTTGCTTAGTGCTTGGCGCTTGCACTACTGTGGCATGCTTGCCTGGCCAAACATTAATGCCGGTCGGCTAGTGGTGCCAGAGTGCGTAGGAGTGATAACACCAACAGAAATTGCTGATGAGGCCATTCATTGGCTAGAGTCACCAGGTCGTTTAGCTGACGTGCGCATTAATCTCCGCACCTTACGTGGTGAAACAGGCGCAGTCTCGACTTTAGCCAGTGAGATTTATACACTACTATTGCACTCTATCGTGAACTCTTAACTCGGCGAATTGCAATTACATAGGATTGTTTCAGCACCGAGGCAAGGCTTAAAGGCATGGCTAACGACAATCAGTTGAATCTCAGCCTGGAGGAGTGGCAGGCACAACTAACGCCCGAACAATATAAGGTGGCACGCCTTGGTGGTACTGAGCGACCTTTTACTGGTGCTTACTGGAATAGTAAAGCGAGTGGGGTGTACCGCTGCATCTGCTGCGGCGAAGCACTGTTTGATTCTGAGACCAAATTTGATTCTGGAACCGGCTGGCCCAGTTTCTGGCGTGAGGTAAAAGATGGGGGGATTACCACTCATGAGGATAAAAGCCACGGCATGATCCGCACCGAGATTAATTGTGCTCGCTGTAAAGCTCATCTCGGTCATGTTTTCCCTGACGGACCGGCACCAACAGGACTGCGGTACTGTGTCAATAGTGCTTCACTCAATTTTGAAGCTAGGGCTTGATTTTGCTTCACCAGGGATCTTCAAGCTCGCCGTCTAAAGGCTGGACGTTGAGGAAATTCTCAGAGTCACGTGCTGGGCGGCGGATTACAGGGTTGGTGTACTGACCCCGCGACTCATCATCAGCGGTTTCCGTTAGATCATCTACGTAGAGTAGACGTGATGTTTGCTGACGCTGATCTTCGAGCTCTACGTACTCTAGCTCTTCTTCGGGTTCAAGTATCTCAGCACGAGAGGCTCGAAGCTGCCTTTGCTCCTGTTCTGCTGGCTGGCCTGAGGCCAGTTGGTTCTCAACTGGCACCAAATTTACGCGGTAACGCTCGCGTTCCTGTTCCTCCCAGCTGGGGCCACCGATACCTAGCTTTTCCAGAAGGCCTGAGCTAAGTTGCTTTAACTTTTCCTCAGCACCCTCATAGACAATAATCCGCTCAGCACTGCTACTAACTACTTCGTCAACCGGAATCTCCCAGGTGCTAATTACTCCTTCACCAAGTAGAGGTATACCGAGTGCTCCAATCACCAACGTAGTTAGCTCACCAGTCTCAATGTCGAAGGAGAAACCAAGGACACGTCCTAGCTGTTGACCTGACTCAGTAACCACCTGACATCTAATCACTCGACTATATCTATCTGGTGAAAAGTCTTGGCTTAAAGAGTTGATAGAGTCTACCAAAACCACATCACCCACCTGACAGATGCGGTCAAGCAACATCCAACGAGGTAGACCTGGAAGGAAGCGAGTAACAGAACTGTCACGCAATCCCAATGCCACAACCTCACGATGATCAATGTCAACAACGACTTCGCTGACCACACCAAGGCGCCGCCCACTGTCGCGGGTGATAACCTGTGTGCCCATTAATTCAGACCGGAGCCAAAGACGATCGCTAGGTATAGAAGCCAGTGGATTAGTGGGAGATGGAGTGAAGGTCAACGCAGACCCCTACAAGAAGCGGATCCACCTATTGTGGCGCAAGCATATAGTAGCCACCAAAAGGCAGACTGTGCTGAAAAGACTAGCTTACTTGGGCTTGCAAGAACCTACAGGACCTGATGCAATGCTCTAATACTGCACCTGCCAACACTAGTCGTTAACTGCTGGTAATTTAGGCAGTTTAGGTAGCTGAACCGTCTTTTGCTCGGCGAGTGATCAAAAGTTTAGTGTTTATGTTGCCCTCCAGATATCTACTTTCTCAGTCCACAGAGGAGCAAAAGGCAGAGTCATTGTGATGCTGACAAACTCAACAACTCCAATAACCCCTTATCACCAGGACAGACATGGCAGCTAAGTGGCACATGATCTCACTACTTAAGCAAGCACAGAGATTGACTCCACCTTTGAGGAGGTCTTGCGGATTATTGAGTTGTAAATTTCTTTCATCAGCAGGAGAAAGACTAGTGAAAAACTTCCTAAGAAATGGCAACTTGCTGCAACAAAAGCTTTTATTAGGATTCTTTTGTCTATATTGCAATCAGCTAAGTTTAGATACTAGCCTCAACCACATTGTGAGTCTAGTCTTTGCTGGTGTCAGCTTTAGTAAGCATAGTTTTGTGTACTTTAGCGTAGGGTTTGAGCCTTAGCCTTGTAAATAACTGGGCTATCTATTTATATCTAGTGATTACCTGCACTTGTTTTATTCTACTAGCTAACCTAAATCTAGTTAGTCTGAAGAATTAAAGTTTATAGGATAGGGTCAATAGACTAGTGAGAGTTTACACTCACATCGGATCAAATTTTCTCTAGCACTTTAGCAAATTTAAAGAGCTAATGGCAGTATCTGCAGTTTGTCACCGTCAATAGTTAGGATACCGTCTAGATCAGGTCCGCTTAGATGTAGACGTAGAAGGTGTCCGGTTTTTAGCGGCAGGAGAGTACTGAATTGTCCCTTGAGCACACGACGCGCATAACCGCGACCTCCAGAGACCTCGGCTGATGACCGATCAAGCCATGCGAGACGATGGGGCGGTAGTGACACAGCTAGCTGGGGTGCAGCGCCAACTACTGGCAAGTGTCCAAGACGCCATGTCTGGCAGATATCACCGTCCTCAATCAAAAGATCGTAGTGGCGACCGCATGGATCATTTGGTATTCCAGTGTGCTCTAGTATGACAAAGCGAGGCATGGTGTTAAGTACTTAATGTATGAGAGCCTTCAGCTGCCCGCTCCACCACTGTGCTTCTCGTTCACAGTGGGGCTAGAATATCACACCATAGGAGCACGAAAGCTTTTAAAGATATAATCTTGGTCACTCTGCGAGCCTTAGCGTTCTTCTTAGCTTGACCTTACTATCTGTGCCCTGGATCTAATGGACGTGCTGAATACTCCGGCTGGCGAGCAGCAGTCTCCTCTAAGTAATAGTTCACAAGAAACTCCCGCTCTAAAATTCCGTGAGCGGTTTGAGAGCCTGGTCCCACTGATACAGGAACGCTGGCCTGAAGTAGCCCATCAATCTCTGGAGGCTACCAGAGGTAGCTTGGATGCTGTTTCCCAATTGATTGCCGAACATACTGGGCGAGCTACCGATGTAGTACAGCGTCAGCTAGAGGAACTCTTGCAAGCTGCTGTTGGTCGCGGTCGTGATCTGGTAGATGGCTTGCAGCCTCTCGAGAAACAACTTGAGGAGTTACTAGACGAACTAAACAGCACCTTACGCCCACGCATTGAGCGCCCAGTACGCCAGCGCCCTCTGCTTTCACTTGCCATTGCAGCTAGTGTTGGTGTGTTAGTAGGTGCAATGCTCACTAGAGGCCGTCGTTCAACATGACTGACAGCGACCGTCATACCCGCCTCGGCACAGCTGGCCGTGTCACTGCATTGGTAAGTTCAGTTATGGACTTACATGTGCGGATCGCACTACAAGAAGTAGACCGTGAGAAACGCCGCCTAATTAGTGGCGGACTGCTCCTTGCCGCAGGAAGCACGCTTGCATTGATGGCACTTGTAGCAGCTGAAGCTGCCCTTGTACTTTGGCTTCGGGCTATTTTAGGGTGGGAGCCTCGTGGTGCACTACTTGCAGTAGTTGTACTAAATCTAGGCCTAGCTGGTCTCAGCTTACGCGTTGGCGGTGCTTTAGTCAGAGGACCGTACTTACCCCAGACTCTAGAGGGTCTCGGTCGTACTACGCGAGCCGTTTTAGGTCGCTAATTGCTAACTTTCTATATTCAGCGAATTACATAGTGCATCCACCGACAATTGAGCCCGCCATTATCTATCGGTATGCGACGACAGGACTTGAGTCTTAGTGCTGTAGTAAGGCCAGGATTGCCACTTAGAAGCCATAAGTCCCAACCCGAACCTTGCTCTCGCAGCACGGCCCCCAATGAACTGTAGAGCGACCTAAGGTTTGTCTCATGTCCGATACGGATGCCGTAGGGAGGATTGCAAACTATAACTCCAGCGGTCTGCGGTAGCTGTAATCGCGATAAATTATCTGTGTGGATGATAATATCTCTGGAAAGACCGGCCATACTAACATTAGTCCGAGCTTGTTCAGCAACTAGTGGGTTTACCTCCCAGCCCACTAACTGTGGTAGTGGTTGTCGGAGCTTATGACTTTGAGCTCGGCTCCATTCCTGCTGCCATAATACTGGGTTGAAGTCAAGCCAGTGCTTAAGACAGAAAGTACGGCCTAAGCCAGGAGCTCTGCAGCTGGCAATCAAAGCAGCCTCAATTAGGAAGGTGGCAGATCCACAACAAGGATCAACCAAAGGGATCTGCCTGTTCCAGCCGGTAAGCCGGATCAAACCCGCAGCGAGGTTTTCCTTAAGGGGGGCAATGCCAACAGCCGGTCGATAACCACGGCGATGTAAGCTGCCTGGCGACCCATCCAGACTAAGCACTGCTTCTTCCTGGCCTAGATGTAGGTGAAGACAGAGATCTGGGGCTTTGCAATCAATGCTGGAGCGCTTGCCCCACCTCTGGCGCTGTGCGTCTACTAAGGCATTCTTGACTTGGAGAGCCGTGAAGTGGCTATGGTTCAAAGTAGATGCATGACCGCTTATATCCACACGGAAACTTAACTTAGGAGGTAGCCAAAGCTCCCAGTTAAGAGCTTGCTGGATGCCGTAATACAGTGTTTCCGGTCCATGGCAGGGGAATCGGGTAACCTCTCGCAGAAGACGAAAGGGCAAGCGAGCTTGTATATACAGTCGATATAACCCTGCCATGTCGATCTTAAATGCTACCGCCTTGCGAAGTGGCTGGACAGCCAAAGCACCGAGCTCTTTCAACTCAGCAGCACCTTCTGTCTCTAATCCTTTAGGGAGTACTGCCACTGCTTTTATAAGTTTTTCTTGTCTCATGTAACTACTGATCATTTTAGCTTGTGCCACAAGCACCACTACTGCCAGAATGTACAAGTCCGTCTCGGCGGACTTAGGTGATCCACACCAGTGTCTCGGACAGCGGTTCGATTCCGCTCAGCTCCATTCCATTTCTTATTCCTGATGGGGCTGCAATGGTTTCGACGGGGCATAAGGAGGGTGACTGAAGCCCGCTCTGTTCAGTCAGAGCAAACTCGTAAACGCGAACAACATCGTTCGTTTCTCCCGTCAGACCGCCCCTGTGGCTGCCTGACCTTATCTAAGGGAGATGGGGTAAGATCAGCCTTATCACCCAAATGATCCACGGGGGTTGGAAGGCCCCCTCACAACGATACTGCAGACGAAGACTTGCCTAAAACTATCGCTTGAGTATCACTGTAGTACATACTAAAATAACTGTGACTATGTGTAGTCTAAATTCCATTAGCACAATGTAATACTATAGACGCTAAGTATATATCTTGCGCAACAACAATTAACCAGCAACAAAACTCTTAGATCCACACATTTTTGAGATAGCGGTTACATCCTGTTTCTGAAAAATCAGATTAGGATTTGATTAAAGTCTGTCGAGAGATATCAGCAGACTAACTGTATTATGTGCAAACATTAGCATAGCTACCTCTGCAACTCTGTCCTATAGAGTTATTAGAGTCAACACGATTATGATTCTGGCAAGCTTGTCCGAAAACCAGAACCACAACTGCATAGTTCAGCTCCTGGAGGGACTGTGATTAGAAAACCACCTCCTCCTATGTTGTCAATGTAAGACAATGTGAGACTATTCAAGAGCTTGAGCTGATCTGTTGGTGCGTAGAGTGTAATACCGTTACTACGGTAGATAGGTTCACCACCATAACAGCCAGGCCTTATACGTATATGCATCATACCGTTATCATATGCGCCAGTGAGAAGGTCAATGTAGCAATTACCTTGTGTCTCTGCTACAAGCGATAACCGCAGCAGCTCTGCAGCTGCCGTCTGAGTAAGTTGAAATTGCATAGTTTGTGTCCTGGATTGCTCAGCCCCTAAACACTTGATATTTCACCACTTAAGCACAGAGCGGCAATAGACATTGTTACCTCATGTGTATTTGTCAGGGACAGCAAACTTAAATGCTTAGGTTAAATGTACCCAATTTTGGGTTTGTGCTGAAAGCACTCAGATGTCGTAACAACTTATAGATGGCAGGCTTAATCTGCTAACTTTGCAGGTTGACCTGATTTGCTTTGTTCATAAAGTATCTAATACCTACTCAGTTTGGTCATGGGTCTTGCCACTGTAAATTAGCCAGCTTTTCTGCTATGTGTTCCTCGCTAACAGTATCTTGGAACTTGAGAGTCTATGCTGCCGTTTCAGACCCTTGGTTAGGTTGCTCTTGCAGTGCTCCTGCACCAGAGATGTGTTCAACAATAGTACAACAGCTGATAAGGCATTTTCGCAATGTTTCTGCTAGGATGCTGTCTGTTTGCTGTCAAAATCAGTTTCTTGTCATTTCCTCAGACGAGTCTCGAGCGGATTTAGTCAAAAGCGAGGTGTACGGCCTTCCCTCCATAGGAAAGTTCTATCTATGGTAGACACTGCTGAGACACTAGCGAAGTACTTGGGGCCTGGAGGCCATTCCCAAAGCCATGGCCGGTAGTGGCTACCGCGACTATTTCAATGTCCTCGGCGTCGATCGCAACGCTGATACTGATGCTATCAAGCGCGCCTTCCGCAAGCTGGCTCGCCAATACCATCCGGACGTAAACCCTGGAGACAAGGTTGCTGAAGCTAAGTTTAAAGAAGTCAGCGAGGCCTACGAGGTACTCTCAGACTCAGAGAAACGCCGGCGCTATGAGCAATTTGGTCAGTATTGGAACCAGACGAATGGAGCATCAGCTAATACCGGTGGGCCAGGATTTGAGGTTGACTTTGGCCGTTATGGCAATTTTGACGAATTTATCAATGATCTGCTGGGACGCTTTGGAAGTGCTCAATCTAAAACTACCAGCTTCTCAAGTGGAGGCTTCTCTCGAGGGGCTGCCCGCACTCCAGTAAATCTCGATGCTGAAGCTCCAATCCACATAGGCCTAGGCGAAGCCTTTCGCGGTACGGAGCGTACCCTTTCGGTAAACGAAGAACGGGTGCAGGTACGCATTCCAGCAGGCGTACGCACTGGCTCTAGACTCCGTCTGAAAGGAAAAGGCAACCTACAGCCTGGTACTGGTAGACGAGGTGATCTCTATCTGAACCTCGAAGTTCAGACACACCCAGTATGGAGTCTTGATGGTGACCAGTTACGTGCCAATTTGCCGGTAGCCATCGATGAATTGGCTCTTGGTGCCACAGTCATGGTGATGACACCTGACGGTGAAGCCGAAGTTACTATCCCAGCCGGCACCGCGCCCGGTCGGAGCTTGCGCCTGAAAGGTAAAGGTTGGCCATGCAAGACCGGCCGTGGTGATCTGATACTAACTCTGATCGTCCAGTTCCCTCCTCATTGGACATCTGAGGAAGAACAGTTGCTTGAGAAGCTGCGCCGCTCGCGTACAGCTGACCCACGTCTTGACTGGCTGGCAACCGCTCGTCTCTAAAGGCCCAATCTACGATCCGCTTCTAAAAGTCTGGCTCCACGATGGATCTCACTTACCGACCCCGGCGTCTGCGCCATACTGCGGCTCTGCGCTCAATAGTGCGGGAGCACAGCATTAGCGCTTCCGATTTCATCTACCCTATTTTTGTTCATGAGGGAGCTAGCGTCGAGCCAATCTCCGCGATGCCTGGGATCAATCGATGGAGCCTTGATGCTTTAGTGGGCGAGGTGTGGCGTGCCTGGGATCTTGGTGTGCGTTGCGTAGTCCTCTTCCCGAAGATTGCAGACGGTCTCAAGAGTGAAGATGGTGCGGAATGTTTCAATGAAAATGGTCTTATCCCACGCGCAATTCGACTGCTTAAGCAAGAACTGCCACAAATGACAGTTATGACCGACGTGGCCCTAGATCCTTACTCTTGCGACGGCCATGATGGCATCGTCAGCGTTGATGGTATTGTACTTAATGACGAGACAGTCACTCAGCTCTGTTACCAAGCTGTTGTTCAGGCTCGAGCTGGAGCTGACCTCATTGGCCCAAGCGATATGATGGATGGCCGTGTTGGCGCTATCCGTGAAGCACTGGATGACGAAGGTTTCACGCAAGTTAGCATTATCAGCTATACAGCCAAGTATGCTTCTGCTTACTATGGTCCCTTTCGTAATGCACTAGATTCGGCACCCCGGGATGGATGTTCCAACAAGCCTATCCCTAAGAATAAATCAACTTACCAGATGGATCCTGCTAATGCGCGCGAGGCCCTAATCGAAGCCCAACTTGACGAAGCTGAGGGTGCTGACATATTGATGGTTAAACCCGGTCTGGCATATCTAGACATCATTCATCGATTGCGTAGTGAATTTGAGTTGCCAATAGCTGCTTATAATGTTAGTGGCGAGTACGCAATGGTTAAGGCTGCTGCTGAGCGCGGTTGGATCGATGAAAAATCTGTGGTTTTAGAGACCCTACTTGGCTTTAAACGTGCTGGTGCTGATCTGATTCTCACATATCATGCTTGCGACGCTGCTTCCTGGCTACGGCAAAGTTGAGGTCGCGCCAGGCGTTGTCAGATTCCAGAATGCAAACAGCCTTACTGCTATCTCTATGCTCCCTGTCCAACGTCTTGGTCATGTTGCTATCCGTGTCCGGGATATCGACCGTGCCATCTGCTTCTATACTAGCCTAGGAATGCGCGTTATTTGGAAAGCTACAGATTGGAGCTATCTCGAGGCTAGTAACAGCCACGATGGTCTTGCACTTTTGGGACCTAACTATCAGGCGGCAGGGCCCCACTTCGCTTTTCACTTCAAGGACCGTAAAGCTGTTGAAGACGTTCACTATAAATTGAGGCAGGAAGGAACCACTGTGGGTGAGGTGCATAACCACCGTGATGGTACTGCCTCTTTTTACTTACAAGACCCCGATGGTAATTGGCTTGAAATGTTATACGAGCCACCAGAGGGTATTCTTGGTAACCAATCAAAAATCAGCAAATCGGCATGACCACCTCCTTAACGGTGGCAGAAGAGACACTAGAGCTTCTCGAATGGCCTAGGCTATGTGAGCACATAGCCAGCTTTGCTAGTACTATCTCAGGCCAACGTGCTTGCCGAAGGCTAGAGCTGCCAAGCGCTATAGAAATCAGCCATCAGCTCTTAGCAGAGACATTAGAGATGTTAGATCTTGACAAGGTAATTGAGGGAGGGCTGAGTTTCCGAGGAGTCCATGACCTGGATCCCACACTCGCATGCTGCAATAAGGGTGGTACAGCTTCGGGAGATCAACTGCTTGCATTGGCTGATACCTTAGCAGCCGCTCGTCGACTGCGTCGTCAAATTGATAACGTAAGACTACGTCCTGTGATCACAAGACTTATAGAGAATTTCACTACTTTGCCAGAACTAGAAAAGCATATCAAATACTCACTTGAAGAGAGCGCGCGCGTCGCTGATCGTGCTAGCCAGTGCCTAGCTAGTTGGCGCTGGAAACACCAAGAGCTGCGCCAGCAACGTACTAGTTACTTACAGGATTTAATTCGGCGTAGTACACTCTTATTGCAAGACACAATCATATCTGAACGTCATGGACGTCCTGTCTTAGCTGTCAGAGCTGGTGCTAGTACCTCACTACCAGGAGTTGTACATGACAGTTCTGCATCCGGCAGTACGACTTACATTGAACCTCATGCTGTAATCAATCTTGGCAATCAGATTGCAGATCTTGAAGGACGCATTCGCGAGGAAGAGCAGCGTGTACTGGCTGAGCTCAGCAGATCTGTCGCTAAGCGACTACCAGAACTCGAGCATCTAGCGTCCGTTCTGTTGCGGCTGGATCTTGCCCTCACGCGCAGTCGCTATGGCACCTGGCTCGATGGTGTTACTCCCACTCTAGATGACTGCCCTGAGGCTCCTTTTCAACTGCACAATTTGCGTCACCCACTACTTGTCTGGCAGCACCAACACAAGCAAGGTCCATCTGTTGTGCCCATAACTGTTGAAGTCTCTAGTAAACTGCGTGTTGTAGCTATTACTGGACCTAATACTGGTGGCAAAACAGTTGCACTTAAGAGTATAGGAATAGCGGCGTTAATGGCCCGAGCTGGCCTCCAGATTCCTTGTAGCAACTCCCCGGTTTTGCCATGGTGTGCCCAGGTACTTGCTGATATAGGCGACGAGCAGTCCTTGCAGCAAAGCCTGTCAACCTTTAGCGGCCATATACAGCGGGTTGATCGTATCCTAAAGGCTGTTGAGAATGGCCCTAGCCCATCACTAGTCCTGCTTGACGAGGTTGGTGCAGGCACGGATCCTGCTGAGGGCACAGCACTAGCAACAGCACTTCTACGGCACCTTGCAGATCGAACCCGCTTGACAATTGCCACTACTCATTTCAGTGACTTGAAAGCGCTCAAGTACAGTGATTCCCGCTTTGAAAACTCTTCAGTCGCTTTCAATAACATCACACTCTCACCAACCTATGAACTGCTTTGGGGAATTCCCGGTCGCAGTAATGCACTAGATATTGCTAGCCGTCTGGGGCTTAATAGTGCTGTAGTGAGCGAGGCACGCTCTTTACTACAATCCACTAGCAATGGAAAGGATGATGTAGGAACTATTATCGAAGAACTTGAACAACAACGTCAGCGACAAAAAGTTGCAGCAGAAAATGCTTCAGCATTACTTGCTCGTACTGAGCTACTACACGAGGAACTACTTACCTACTGGCAGCGCCAAAAACAACAGTCAGCAGAGTTTCAAGATCAAATACGGCAGCATCTGGAAGCATCAATCCAGGATGCTCAAAAGGAAGTACGTTGTCTCATACAAAGGCTGCGTGATCGGCATGCTGATGGTGAGACAGCACGCACTGTTGGTCTGCGATTACGACACCTAGAAAGATTGCACCAGCCACAACAGCTACCAGAGAAACCAAGTGGTTGGAAACCCCAAGTAGGAGAGCGTATTAGACTGGTGGCATTCGGCAAGGCAGCTGAGGTCCTAGCGATCTCTGAAAATGGAGAGCAATTGACAGTACGTTGCGGTTTAATGCGTAGTACTGTCGAGTTGGCTGCTGTGCAAAGCCTCGATGGTAAACAACCCATACCAACACCACCAGTGACGGCAACAACGCGGCCAAGTCTTTACAACCAGAGTAACCCTCATATACGCACTAGCAGCAATACTATTGATGTACGTGGCCTACGTGTTCATGAGGCTGAGGCTGTTGTTGAAGAGTACCTGCGCAAAGTCAGCGGCCCAGTCTGGATAGTTCATGGCATTGGAACAGGCAAACTCAAGCGTGGTCTCCGTACTTGGCTACAGTCTGTTTCTTACGTCGAGCAAGTGTGCGATGCTGAGCAAGCCGATGGTGGTCTTGGCTGTAGTGTTGTATGGGTCCGCTGAATAATATAACTATTTCTAAACATGGTAGTTTAATGCTTTCCTTGAGATCCAACTTATCTGACTCAAAGACTGCTGCCTATATGATGCTAATCCAGCGACATAGTAGACCCAGTAGTATTATGTAGACTACACATCCTCTAGCAGCGACACTCAAGTCTGAAGATCTGGCTATAGCTTCACTGGTCTTCATTTTATTTTGACCGGGATAAAATTTGTGCAAAGTTTCAGGATAGACCTAAAGATAAGATAACCATGGTGGAAGCGCTTTACTATTAGCACTTATAAGGTGTCAAAGCCTAAAACTTTCCAGGTACAGTGCAGTTTATCGACCAAGCTCGCATCAATGTGAAAGCCGGGCGTGGTGGAAATGGAATTGTGGCATTCCGTCGTGAGAAGTATGTACCAGCTGGCGGGCCTTCTGGTGGGGATGGTGGTCACGGCGGAGATGTTATTCTGAAAGCTGATGCCAACCTACAGACACTCCTAGACCTCAGGTACAGGAATTTATTTTCGGCCCCTAAAGGTCATCGTGGTGGGCCTAACCGCCGTGTTGGAGCTTCAGGACAGAGTTTAATTGTCCGAGTGCCCTGTGGTACAGAAGTACGTTACTTAAGTACTGGTATTCTATTGGGTGACTTAACAATACCAGGTGAACAACTTACTGTTGCTTTTGGTGGCCGAGGTGGCTTTGGAAATGCTCATTACCTGAGTAATTGTAATCGTGCTCCTGAAAAATGTACGGAAGGCCAAGAAGGTGAGGAATACCAACTTCAGCTTGAGTTAAAACTTCTCGCTGAAGTTGGTATTATCGGACTGCCCAACGTAGGCAAAAGCACGCTGATCAGTGTGCTTTCATCAGCTCGCCCGCGCATTGCTGACTACCCTTTTACTACTCTTGTTCCTAATCTTGGAGTTGTCCGCCGTCCTACTGGCGACGGAACTGTCTTTGCTGATATCCCTGGACTCATTGCTGGTGCTGCTCAAGGAGCTGGCCTCGGGCACGACTTCCTGCGTCACATTGAGAGAACTAAAATGCTCATTCACCTAATCGACGGTAGCTCGGAGGATCCACTTGAGGACTTGCAGATCGTTGAGCGCGAGCTAAAAGATTATGGACATGCACTCATTGAGCGACCACGGCTGTTGGCTGTTAACAAGGATGAACTGATCCCTCAAGAGCAAAGGGGAGCTCTGACTGCAGAGCTTGAGGCTTTTAGCGGCCGCCCCGTGCTGCTGATCTCAGCTGCTATCAGACGCGGCCTCGACAACCTACTAGATGCTGTCTGGAATACCTTAGGCCTTTAACAGGGGGCTAACTCTGTCACAGCCTTGTCATCTTTGCTTGTGCTGACTTCCATTCAGGGCCATAACAGGATTGTTTCTGGGAATGTCATGACTTTCCATAGCTGCTTTGACAATGATGGTCAGGTTATCGCCCGCTGCCAAACTATCGCGGAGATTGACGTGCTGCGTCGAATGGGACGCCCAATCGCCGAAGTGCGTGAGATGAGGGCTGAGGAGGCCGTTGTATGCTCACTGACTGGTAGTCCAGCTGAATTTGACGATGACCAGTAAGTCTACTAGCGCTTAGCGCCTAACAGCTTTGAGCCATTAATGGAGCAGGGTTGCTTAAAAACCCACTTTTTATGGCTCAAAGTTTGAGTTTTTCCTGACTACTAGTTGATAGTCGCGCTGTACATATTTCAGGTTACAAGTTCAATCATCGTATACACGGCACTCGTCAGCTTCTGGGTTAGACTCACAGTATAACTCAAGGGATGTAGGATCATGACTGTCCTTGGGATGGTGTTCTTTATACTCTTTGAGAGATTGCAGCTCATCGGCAATGTGGCGAACCTTAGCCTGATTACTTTCAGCTTTGGCAACTTCCAGATCCGTCTGATCCTTTTGGATGTGTTCGTCGATAGATTTCATTAGACATTTCCGGAACCGGTGCCGGACTCTGGCAACAACTACACCTTACGGCCAGTTTACGGTTATGCCATGCTCCACAACCAAGTCTCATCTGGATAACAACACCATTGCGACCAAAAAGTATCCGTGGCTACTAAGAGGACGGAATCTCGCCTAAGTCATAACTAGGTTATGAACGGCGGCATCGACTAACTAATGCACCTTCTGTTAAAAATTTCATGGATAATTTTTTACGGGGAGCTATCATACTTCAAAGTCATCATTTTAGCCTAGGACTGATTGTGGAGTCGCGCTAATGTTTAGCTAAAGTTTGACTACAAGGCCTGGAGACTTTAGTAATTAATTGGGCATTAAGTGGATGTGCTACCATTTAATTGGCAACCAGCATATTGAGATCAGGACCTGCTGGAATAATGCCGCTAGGATTAAGTGGAAACAAGGCCCCAAAATAGTCGCGACGCCAAGCCTCCACATCACAGGTTTCAGCAACGCCTGAAAGTGTGTAGAACCTACGTCGCCAGCTAAGAATTTCAGGAAAATGCTGGAGAGGCTTCCGGCTGCAGCCGAAAAGTGGGGCGTAAACTGTCTCCCAACGAACCATTGTTGGGAAAAGCCTTACATCTGCAAGTGTAAGCTGTTCACCACAAAGCCATGGACCACGAGCTGCAAGGTTTGACTCAACTACGTCAAGCGCCGCAAAGAGAGCAGTCTCAGCTGTGTCGTAGGCCGCTTGATTGCGGGCAAAACCACAACGGTAGACACCGTCGTTGACAGCTGGCTGCAGCAGTTGATGCCAATTTTGCAATTCTGTCTTGAGATTTTCTGGCGCGAGATCGGGAGCTGTTTCCGCAGCTGGCCAAAGATTAAGTAACTCTACCATTAGCGCGCTCTCATTGCTTAGCACCCGCGGAGCTGGTAGCGGATCGACAAGCAAGGGCACTGTTGCTCGGAGCATGTCGGTTTCTCTAGCTAATCGATACAGAGCGGCAAGTGTGTGACACCCTCTCCAAGGTGGAGCTAGACACCAGCGACCTGCTTCTGTGTCAGCTTCTGCAACCAACAGCTTTAGTCTTCCCTTAAGTTCACGTAGGTTCACCGTTAACCAGGCCCGGTGGGCCCAAGGGCAACTATGAGCAACAATTAAGATCGGTTGGTCCTCTTGTGGCCGGCAACACAGATTTTCTGGTAACGGCATGTATTCACTATGGACCTTCCCAGACGCTCGCTGGTAATTGCCTCGTGCATCTGACGGGCCAAAACCCGCTGCCATCAGTAGTTTCCACTGGCGATGCCATCCCCAGCGAGCAGAGGACACAAGCTGTGGAGGGATCATCATAGCAATTTACATGTGACTCCTCAGCATTTCCGCGAGGCTGACACAGTTACCCTATCTCAGAATGGAACGATCAGCTGTGCTCCTAGTTGCCGGAACCCACGGCAATGAACTTAATGCTTTGTGGCTTCTAAATCAATGGCAACAGCAACCTGACTTGCTCAAGCATCATGATTGGCCAGTACACGTTGTAACCGGTAACCCTGCTGCGTGTGCGTCCTGTCGTCGCTACGTTGACTTCGACCTAAACCGCATTTTCTGCAGCGACTTGATTCAGGCTCCAGCTGCTCCTAGTGACAACCTTGAGCTCCGCCGTGCTCGTGAGCTCGTTGCTGCACATGGGCCAATGGGTAGTGAGCCTTGCAAGATTGCTATTGATCTTCACAACACTACAGCTGCTATGGGTAGCTGTCTAGTAGTCTACGGGCATCGCCCTGCAGACTTAGCCCTAGCTGCATTAATACAAAACCGTCTTGGACTTCCTGTCTATTTACATGAGAATGATCCATTACAAACTGGCTTCCTAGTGAGCTTTTGGCCTTGCGGTCTGGTGATCGAAATAGGCCCAGTACCACAAGGAGTAGTGAGATGCCAAGTTGTTGAGCAAGCACGCCTAGCTTTGCAGGCTGTCTTTGACCTGCTCACAGCTGTAGAGAGCGGAAGCGCCCGCTACCCAAAGCACCTAGTTGTTCACAAACATGTTCAGAATATAAATCGACCACGTGACCGTGAAACTGGTGGGGTAGCTGAGGTTGCGGCAGAACGTGATGGTCGTGACTGGCAGCCGATCCATGATGGCGCTGAGCTCTTCCAGACAGCTGCCGGCGAACCAATTCAGTTAGTAGGCTGGGGAGACAGTCCAGTTGTACCTGTCTTTATCAACGAAGCGGCTTACACCGAAAAGGGAATAGCACTTAGTCTTACCAAGCGCGAGATTTGGCCCCTGGCTGATTGTTGGAAGAAAGCTCTACAATGTGTATTGCAAGCCACACCAGCATGTTTAGGTCAATAGATAACGCATTCTAAACATAGCTATACTACACACAGCTAGCTATCGCTACATAGTAGGCCAGTAGTTATAGCCTAGACAATACAGTCACACATTAGAAACTAGATGTTAGCCACCACGTGTAATCAGTGTAATATATAGAGCCTTAACACAGGAATCCTACACAAATAGCAGGCTCGACTCTGACTTAACCACAAGCCCAAACTGACTCATCTTTGGTGCATGGAAGATCACTAGTCCGGCCATCTGACCAATAAATACGCAATCGGTCGTCAATAGTGCCTACTCGAAAAGTAAGCGACTTTATCGGGCCAGCCGGCATGTTATCAGAGTCTGTTTCAACTGGGATCGGTAACCGACTGAGAATACTTTGCTCTAGCTGATTGAGTCTTACTTCGAGCTGGCGCATTGTAACAAAGTTACTATTGCTAGTCTGATTTCCAATCTCAGAGCGGCTGCAGGAGACAGCCATAAGAAGGCAAAGCAGTGTAGAAGTACTAGAGATGATGATGTGGCGGTGGATGCCCATTCAGCCTCCCGCAAAAAACCTTGGTTTTAAGGCTACAAGAGCTTAACCCCAGTCATAAGATAGCTCGCTGGGGTGCAAAGCAGGTGTGAGACTGTGACAACGCCTATGAGTAGCATCATTCTCTACTAAGCCTTGGTTTCTAACACGTGGCTAACTGGGAGAGGGTTGCCACGTACTAAGCAGGGTTGCACAGTTATACGTAGATCTTATCAAGCTTGAGCAGTGACTAGAAGCAATTTACTGTACTTTGAAGTAGTCTTTATTCCAACAAGCTGCAGCAGCCTAGCTCAGGCAAATTAAATGTGACCATCCTACACGTGGGTCTCGCTGCTGCCGACTTTAGTCAGTTGAGTTAGTCAATGCCTTGATAAATCAGCACGGTTTTGCCATTTGTGGACTCCTAAAGTTGTGCCTATCAGTAGAAGCATGCACGGGCGGACTTGGCATCTGCCAAAATATAGAGATGGATATAAAAGTATTATCAGCACTTGCTAGCGAAGGCCGCCCTATCCTCGTTTATGATGGGGGTTGTATATTCTGCCATCGTTTCGCTGAAGTTAGTGAACTACGTAGCGGTATTCCTGGTCTAGCTATTCTTGATGGTCGTGCTAACACCATACTGAGGCATGACTTAGAACTTGTTGGTGCACCGCTCTCCAAGGGTGCAGTCCTAATATTTGGTGATGAGATACATCACGGCTCTGAGGCAATTCACTGGCTTTGTGCACGCATACAACCTAGCGCTGGGCTTCTTAAAGTTCTCGCGCTGCTATTTGCTAAACCAGACCGAGCCCGCCGCTACTATCCGCTTTTGTTATTGCTGCGCCGACTCGCACTCACGGCACGCGGTTTACCGGTAGACCCAGATAATCATTCTCGAAATTAGTTTAACTACTGCAATATGGGGCTAGCAAGTTACATAGGAATCTGAACCAAAGATCATACCACTAAGTTTAGCCAAAAAAACCCTTGGATTGTAAGAACAGTCCAATAGCTAAAAGTGGTCCGAAGCCAGCGATCAAGAGTGTTATTTTCAATCGGAGCGGCGAAACTTGACGTTTGGTCTGGCGCAGTGCCATAATAAGTCTCGATTTCAAAGGAGTATGATAAGTCCTGAAAGCAACCTATAGAGATCTAGACCTACACCCATTTCAGATTAGTCCTACATGCCAGTCTACTGACAAATGTTGAAGCTGTAGCGTTAAGTAGCAAGCACTCCACAACCACTAACAGCAATTAAGTCTCTAAGGTGGCGACTGTAGTGTACTTGTGCTTAAAGGTAAGCGAGCCTAAGAGGCTCTTGGCTAATTTCACGACTCTTTCACTTGGGCATGACTATAAATAGCTGCGACTGGTACGCAAGAAATATGTTCAAGACCAAGCAAGCGTGGTAGTCCTGTGAGGGTTACTGAAAATCCATGTATTAGAGTTGCTAGTCAAAACAAATACATCACTATAGTTGTGCTACTGTTGAAGAAAGTTGACATAGTACATAATTAAGGGAAGGCTATGTAACTCCAGAAGCAAAGTATAAGCCTTCCCGTATAATTCTAGGGTGCTCTAAGCTCCATACCTAAGTGCAGGAAATAAGCTTTTTTGAACACCCTATTCCTAACAACGCAGAGTGATAAGTCACTGTAAGTGGGAGTGGACAAACTTGGTGCAAGATTGACCAAGCTAGAAGTAAAAAGATAAAGAAGTATGGGCAGCAAACAGCGCAACACTCAATAATCAGTGCTCCAAGACTAATTCCCTAGCAGGAGAGAAGATTCCCTAATCCAGCGGCTGGCTTGGAATCAAAGGGCTAAACACCATAGGTTACTTGTCCATTCTGCTTAGAGACTTCTGTAGCTCCTCTCAGTAGATGACAGTAGTGTACAAAAACCAACAGGACCATCTTCTTGCTAACTTGTGTACTTATCCTAAGACCTTATGTAGTTAATCTTGGTGTAAGACCTTCCTGATAAAAGCTCAAGTCACTAATCTCACCACCTCCAGCAGATCTAGATCTGTACCTGCCAGCTCTTTGTCGCTTTGCCGTCTGAGGCTTGTACGAGGCTGCAGTCATGAGCTGCTACCTTGGCTAGGTTCATTTCCCAAGAGTGTCAAGCCACAGGACTTTGACAGGCATGAGATTATCTGCAAGTTTTTGTCTCTGTTTTTTCACTGGTTTAGCATTAGCTTTATGAAGCTTGTATCGAGTTGTTGTGAACATTATTGTTCAGTGGTACTACTTATGTCTTTTCTATTAGTAGTGAGAACATCAGGTTGCCAGAGCAGACTTCTTTGTCGTCAACACAAGCTTTGGCATACACCTTGCCTATAGTATTATTGCGCTTGAGGCTGAGTGTCTTGCAATGGATACGCAGCTGGTCGCCTGGTACGACAGGACGCCTGAAGCGAACACCATCAATACCAGTGAAGACAAAGAGCCCATCAGGAGTATCAGGCATCTGGGTAATAATCAGACCGGCAACTTGGGCCATAGCCTCCACGATCAGTACACCAGGCATCAAAGGACGTCCGGGAAAGTGCCCTGGGAAGTGGGGCTCGTTAAGAGTGACATTCTTGATTGCCTCAGCGCTGACACCAGGCTCACAAGCCACCAAGCGGTCTACCAAAGCGAAGGGATAACGATGAGGCAGCAAGCCCATGATCTGCTCGCTATTGAGCACAGCGGCATTCTTGGTGGCGGAGTTGGTCAAGGTGATAGACGAGGGTAGAGATTTAGAAGAGCGGACGCGAGGTCGATGTGAAGGCCATGAGATCCTCGGTAAACCAAGATCTGGGCTATAGGGAAGGGTAAGCCTACTAGGGCTAGATCACCCAACAAATCCAAAAGCTTATGACGCACCGGCTCGTCAGCAAACCGCAGCGGCGGATTTATAAATATTGAGTATTTTATTATTTATATAGGGAAGCCTCGAGAAATTATTTGAGAGCTCTAGATGTCACTTATCCCAAGCTGCGCCTTGCTCTCGAGCGCCTCCCAGCAGCTACCGAGATAGTTCAGTAGTTTAGCAGCCACGCTTTATAATTCTAAAGAGCTGTCAAAATTCGGATCCATAGCTATCGATTTAAGATAGCCTTCTCGGACAAATACAAACCTTGCCAAACCACTATGCACAAACCTAGAACTTCTATTATACATGCTTTAGTCTAGGCAAATTGCAAGACCTTAATTTGCCACGTCAATAGAGTGCTCTAAAAAAATTCTAGCGGGAGCGTGCCGGAATTGGTATACGGACTCGACTCAAAATCGAGCGCCCTCGGGTTTGTGGGTTCAAATCCCACCGCTCCCACTGCGGTAATGGGAACATACAATAGACTCCCCCTCACCATAATTAGAGGCAAAGGCTGCTGGCTTTGGGATGATCGTGGTAGGAGATATCTTGACGCAGTTGCTGGGATTGCTACATGCACGCTTGGCCATAGCAACAGGGCATTGCATAGAGCTCTCTCCAGACAACTAGGCCGGCTACAACACGTGTCAAATCTTTACCGAATCTCTGAGCAGGAAGAGCTTGCCAGCTGGTTAGTAGCTAATAGCTGTGCAGATAGTGTCTTCTTCTGTAATTCTGGTGCTGAAGCTAATGAAGCTGCAATTAAGCTAGCGCGTAAACACGCTCATTGCCGTGGTATCAGCAAGCCGATAATTTTATCAGCTAGCTCTAGTTTTCATGGGCGCACACTAGCAGCAGTTAGTGCGACTGGTCAGCCTCGTTATCATCAAGGCTTTGCTCCATTGGTCTCTGGCTTCGAGTTCTTTCCGTATAATGACTTTATAGCATTTGAGCGACTAGTTGAACAAATTGAGAGGAATGGACCTCGTGTCGCAGCAGTATTAGTAGAGCCTTTACAGGGTGAAGGTGGTGTTAATCCTGGTGAATGTGCTGTTTTTAGGTGTATTCGTGACCAATGTGATACGAGGGGAATTCTGTTAATCCTTGACGAGATTCAAATAGGCATGGGACGTAGTGGGCAACTCTGGGGATATGAACACCTCGGCATCGAACCAGATGCATTCACCCTTGCCAAAGGCCTTGGTGGTGGTCATGCGATTGGTGCTCTACTTGTGCAGAAGAAAGCCGACATATTTGAACCTGGTGATCATGCCAGTACATTTGGCGGTAATCCCTTCGCTTGTCGTGCAGGTCTTACTGTAGCTAGAGAGCTTGAGCACTGCGATTTACTCAGAAATGTTCGAGATAGAGGTAATCAATTGCAGAGAGGATTACAGCAATTAGTAAATGCCTTTCCAAGACAACTCGAAGGCACCCGTGGCTGGGGACTTTTACAAGGTTTGGTCTTACGCAGAAATGATAACATTGATGCTATGGCAATTGCACGTGCTGCGCTTGAAGAAAAGTTGTTAATAGCATCAGCTGGTAAACAGGTAGTACGCCTCGTGCCACCACTAACTATTAGCAAGCGTGAGATATGTCAATTACTCTGTCGGCTCCAGGCAACTCTGCAGCGTTGTTTCTAAACTGAGTGAGCACATCTGATGAAGAACTAGATGAGTTGCTCCACAATCGGGGACAGAGCAGAATAGCTCTTGGACTTGAGCGCATCCAACATGCTCTCGTTGAGCGAGGTAATCCCTGTGCTGAGATTCCTGCGATTCAGGTGGCTGGAACTAATGGTAAAGGGTCAATCGCTGCCTTTCTACACAGCACTCTGCAAGTTGCCGGCATTCGCTCAGGTCTCACCATCTCGCCTCATCTCGTGAGCTGGTGTGAGCGCATACAAATTGATGGTGAGGCAATAAATTTTGAGACGCTACGACAACGCTTGGAGGTACTACAACCACTAAGACGGCGACTGCAGCTCTCAGCTTTCGAACTAATAATCATGGCGGCACTGGAACACTTTGCAGATAATGCTGTTGAGCTGCTTATCCTCGAGGTTGGTCTGGGAGGAAGACTTGACGCAACTACTGCTCATCCACTACGGCCCTTGATCGGCTTAGGAAATATTGGAATTGATCATTGCGAATATCTTGGAGACTCCCTCACTGCAATTACGTGCGAAAAGTCTGCAGTGATAACGCGGGGGTCTCTAGTGGTAAGCGCTAACCAGGAACAGGTTGTTCGCGCGCTTCTGGAGAAAGCATGTGAACATGAAAGGGCAACACTACAATGGGTCCAACCACTACCGCCATACTGGAAACTAGGAATCCAAGGCGAGCTTCAGCGCGAGAATGCGGCTGTCGCACATGCGCTACTACAACAGCTCAGCAGATTGGGGTGGACTTTGGATGAAACCACGATTCGCAGAGGATTAGCCCAAGCTCATTGGCCTGGACGATTGCAGCATATGCAATGGCATCAGAGACCCCTCCTTGTTGACGGTGCACATAATGCTCTTGCAGCAAAGCGCCTTGCAGCAGAGCGAAATCATTGGCGTGACGGCCATCTTTCGCGTACTTGGATCCTTGGCATTCAAGCAAATAAGCAGGGAACTGACATTGTCCGGTATCTTGTGCGTTCAAGTGATAGTTGCTGGATCGTGCCGGTTCCGTGCTTAGCATCCTGGAGCAGACAGTCTCTGTCAGAATCGTGTCCAGAACTCTCGCAAGTCCTGCAAGAGGCCGAAGATGCAGAGGTAGCTTTACAGCAACTTGCCTCCGCCGGTTCTTGGCCAGAGCCAAGTCCAGTGCTAGCAGGATCACTCTATCTAATTGGCAATCTGCTAGGCCGGGGTGCACTGCAGGCAGAGTAGGTAGGGCCATAAAGCAGAAGACTAATGACAGTGATCATTAACTGCACCCTGACAACTGCGCTACTAGTACTGCTGCTAGGTATTGCCCCTTTACAGGCTCTTGACACTAGTTCAGGTTTTGGGCTTCAGGATCGCGCTCTCTTTCAAGAGCGCGTAGACTACACTCTCACTAACCAAAGCGGAGCAGATTTCCACGGCCAGGATCTGGCTAGCACTTCATTTGCTGGCGCAGTTGGACGAGGAGCTAATTTTAGTGAGGCTAACCTAAGTGGTGCAATTCTCACCCAGGGAGCCTTTGCAGAGGCTGTCTTCCGTGGTGCTGATCTCTCAGATGCTCTTATGGACAGAGCAGATTTTGCCGACACTGACCTACGTGACGCTGTACTTAGTGGTGTAATTGCTTCCGGCAGCAGTTTTCGCAATGCACTTATTGAGGGAGCAGATTTCAGTGATGCCTTACTTGATAAAGAAGATATGCGGCGGCTTTGCCAGGATGCAAGTGGTGTTAACTCCCGCACAGGGATTGCTACTTCAGATAGTCTAGGTTGCTGATAGCTTTTGCATAGTTTGGGTCACATCCAACCTCGAAGCTTGCCAGGGTTAAGTAGACCTAATGGATCATGGTGATGTTTGGCTTCTACTTGATGACTATCGACTACGCCCAAACCCCCATCTTCAACTGTGAAGACGTGGGGATTAAAGATTACTATTCCAAGCTCGCGACAGCGAGCCATAAGTTTCTCTAGGTCATTAACGCCACGCCAGCGCACGACAGGTATAGCACCGAATCGTGTAGCTCCACCTTGTCGGACAGCCTCTAGATGCCATAGTAAATGATGTTTCCACTCCTGTTGCAGAGTTTCCATTACAGCTAGCTCAGGTTGGGGAAGTAGCAACTGCAGATAAGTCCAGTCAGAATTTGCAGCACGCATATGCAATGTGGTGTGATTCCAAGTGAGCTCTCGAAGACCAGCACTGTGACGTCCCGATTCAGCACCCACATGTAGGAATGTGGCTCTTGCTTCAAGTGCTAATTGCTTGACGGTCTCGAGTGCATCTGCCGTTACTAGTAGCAGCAGGCGATGAAGGCCAGCATATGGCCCACACCATCTTGGCAGGTGCTCGACAATGTGTCGGTCTAAAAGTGTGCAGAGTTGCAGTGAGAGTGCACTGTTACAGTAGTGATGTGCTAACTGGAGCATTGTTGACCAATTTTCGCAGTCGACAGCTACCTCTTGCCACTCCTCGGCTGGTGCCGTCGCCAAGGTAACTGCTGTAATGATTCCATTGGTGCCATAGGCATGATTGAGAGACTCTGACTTAGCTGCTGAGAGTCTAAGTTGGCGAGATACTGTCTCTAGGGTTATTACTTCTAGGCCTAGCAAATGGCCGGGATCTCGCAGAAAGCCCCAACGAATTGAACCTATGCCGCTAGAGCCCCCAGCAATGAATCCGCCAATTGTGGCACTGCGCCAGGTACTTGGGGACAGCCTAAGTTGACGGCCTTGCCGCCGTAGCACTTGATCAAGATCTCGCATTAAGCAACCTGATTCAACAGTGACTGCGCCAGTTGCTGGATCCAGATAGCGGACCACTTGCAAAGCCCCCATAAGTAAGATAACACCTCCAGACAAAGGCACACTCTGTCCATAGTTTCCAGTACCAGCACCACGCACAGTTAGGGGTACTTGATGACGAGCACATGCCTCAGCTACTGCATGAACTCCCTTTAGATCATGTGGACGTGCGACTAGTTCGGCACAGCACGGATCGAGTAACGGCCTTAGTATTGGTGAGTAACTATATGCATCCCGAGAAAACTGCTGCAGACTATGTCTGTCGCGGAGCAGCTCAAGATCAGAGACTACCTTGAGTTCATTGTATAAGGCATCTAGCGAAGATGGAGTCACGAGTCATGGCAGATGGCACTTTAATTTATTGAATCCCGATCTATCTCCGCTGGTGAGTCATCAGTAGTGGAAAGCCAATGACCCCGAACCAACACACGACGGCTAGGTGGGCCAGCAAGGACTCTGCTCCAGCTATTTGTGTCTTTGAGCAGGAGAAAGTCAGCTGGAGCACCAGGCCGGAGTACCCCATCCCAGTCAAGATCCATCAGCCGCGCAGCTGCTGTGGTAAATGGTGCAAGGTCAGTTCGTCGCCAAGGTGCTAACTGGGCTAACGGTACTGACTGTGCCATTAAGTTGATCGGGTCGAAGTTGCCACCTGGGAACCAGGGATCTTGAACGTTGTCGCTGGCTACTGCCACAGTGATCCCGGATTGCTGGAGCTGCCGGATTGGAGCAAGGGGACGTTGTACAGGTGTGCACAGTGGACTTTGTCCAAGCAACCAACCATTGGTGAGTGGTAGGGCTACTACCTGCAAATGGTGATAGGCCATGCGGTCAATCAATCGCTCTAGCACTGCCGGGCGTAGCATTCCTATACTACTGACATGACTACATGTAATTGGCACTGTAACTTGGCACTGATCAAGAACCTGCAACAGTATCTTTAGACCAGCAGCCGGAAAGCGATCTGACTCATCTATATGAAGATCAACGCCGATGCCATGAGCCTCGGCTAGCTGGAGCATTCGACTTAGTGCTGAACTAGTATCGCGTTTGGTGCAAGGCGGCACTAATACTCCACCTAACAATCCTCTACAAGAAGCTACTCTAGCAGCAAGCCGCTCGCCTTCAGCAGAAGTCCATAAATCAAGTGGCGCAAGGGCTACTAATTGCAACTGCACTATAGGATGCCAACGGTGTTTCAGATCTTGCAATACTTCCCAACTTAGCTCGGTAGCTGGGCCAACACTATCAATATGTGTGCGGAGTGCACGAAGGCCACAGTATAAAGCCTGAGTCAAAGCTCGCTCTACCCGCTTCCAAACATCAGACGCTGTACGATTTGTATGCTCGTATAGATTAGCACTTAAAGCCCCAGTGTATGTGCCATCTAAGTTTTGTACTTTTTCCCAAGTAAAAGCCTTGTCCAAATGGACATGAGCATCCAGCAGCCGTGGCAGTATTAAGTCTGACGGTGAAACTACATCATCTGGCAGCAGCTCAAGCGATGTAAGGTTGCCATGACACCAATGTAACCTCAGAGCTACTAGACCTTCGTGTGTTGAATGCTTTGGCCTATGATAGAAGCGATCAGAGGCAAGCACTGAGGATCCAATTAGTCCACCTGGCACCCAGGCATCGATCACACTCATTTGCACTTAAGCATCGGGTCTATAGCAGCAGCTTGAAATTCTGAAGTCGCAGAGTAACCAGTAGTTTTTATATGGCTTAGTGCAGCACAACTCTATGACAAGGATAAAACAATGGTTCTAGTTTAGTGTAGACTTGCTACAAATGATGTAGTTAACCGCGGCAGACACCGGATTGTCCTTTGGGCAGGTCAAGAGGAGAAAAACCATCTGGCGTAACATGCTGTAACAACTTGCTAAAGGTCGATCAGTACTTAAAAGAGGTAGCACCACTGCAGCTCTAGTGCTAAAAAACTCAGCTCAATGCAATTGACTTCTAAACCAAGCTCGCGTGATAGTAGCGGATTGATGGTTTTTTTAGTAGGATAAAAATGGTAAATCCTACCGATGTGGCGGGCGTAGCCAAGTGGTTAAGGCAGCGGCTTGTGGCGCCGCCATTCGGGGGTTCGAATCCCCTCGCTCGCCCTCATCTGCACTTTAACAAGACCCGATCTTACTGAGCCAAATAAAGGACATTGTTTTCAATGCACATTGAAAGCGGTCCTAACCCCTTAAACCCTTCAGTAGATAGACTAATGTAGGGTGATATACTACTCTGCAGCCACTAGATTCCCAAAATCTGCTTAGTTTCAGTCACTATGGATATTGTCAAGATTCATAGTACCTGTGAACTTGCTATCACTTAAGTCTATTGCCAATGACCTTATTTAGAAAATACTTAGCAATGCTGGCCATATTTAGGCTTGGTTATAACCGGTTTCTACAGTTAACAAGCTCCAGCCCAATTCTGGCAATTGACAATTGCCCACAGAAGTAAAACAGATAGACGAAGGTTGACTATAAACTGAATGATCACCAAATGTCAGCAGCTATTGCTAGACCTTTAGTCTAGCACTATTGAAGATAATAGAATGAGATTGTGATCTAGGGAGATATTGCTAAGAATCAAATGCCCCAAGAACTTAATACCACAAATGTCCTACCTTGCACTACGTAGATCCTGTGACCAACTAGCATGCAGAGCCCGCGAAGTGATTCACCCAATTAGTTACTCTATGATTAGCTGACCCAGCAGTAAAAACTTATAGAGCAAACATTAGAAAACAACATATACAACGTGATCACCAAAGCTGACTATAGCTCTGCAACGTACCAAAACTTAAGAAAGCCAACGTCACTCGCAGCGCTTTTAGGAACCATCTTCTACATTAATTGCTAGCCCTACCAAGTCTTCAGTTTTGTCCATAGCTTCCAGCAACCTCAATCGGGGTACTTACTGGATCACCACCTTTGGCTGTCAGATGAACAAGGCGGATTCAGAGCGCATGGCTGGCATACTCGAGTCAATGGGTTACCAGAAAGCACAAGTTGAGCTAGAAGCTGATCTTGTCTTATATAATACCTGTACTATTAGAAATAATGCTGAGCAGAAGGTTTACAGTTACTTAGGCCGCCAGGTACAGCGGAAAAGGTCTAACCCTTATCTAACTTTAGTCATAGCTGGGTGTGTAGCGCAACAGGAGGGTGAAACTTTGCTTAGGCGAGTGCCTGAGCTCGATTTGGTAATGGGACCACAACATGCTAATCGTCTAGAAACACTATTAACTCAGGTAGAAAGCGGGCAGCAAGTAGTAGCTACCGAAGAGCACTTCATTCTTGAAGACATAGCCACTCCGAGACGAGATAGTCAAATCACTGCTTGGGTCAATGTTATTTACGGTTGTAATGAGCGTTGCACTTACTGCGTCGTGCCATCCGTACGCGGCCATGAGCAATCTCGTTCTCCAGAAGCAATCCGGCTCGAGATGGAAAGCTTGGCAGCAAGTGGTTACCGAGAAGTGACCCTTCTAGGGCAAAACATTGATGCTTATGGCCGAGACCTGCCAGAGTTTACGGTAGAGGGACAACGCCGGCACACTCTTACCGATCTCCTGTATTACGTGCACAATGTAGATAAAATTCGGAGAATTCGCTTCGCTACTAGCCACCCACGTTACTTTACTAAACGACTAATAGCTGCCTGTGCTGATCTTCCCAAGGTATGTGAGCACTTCCACATTCCTTTCCAGAGCGGTGATAACGATGTGCTACGCGCCATGGCCCGTGGCTATACAGTAGAGCGCTACCAGCATATCATTGAAAATATTCGAGACCGCATACCAGATGCTGCCCTTAGTGCTGATGCAATTGTTGCTTTTCCAGGTGAGACTGACTCTCAGTTCCGTCGCACACTTGCCCTAGTAGAGAACCTTGGATTTGATCAAGTAAATACTGCAGCCTATTCACCACGACCAAATACGCCGGCAGCTACTTGGCCGAATCAGATAGAAGACAAAGTTAAAGTCGAGCGGTTACGAGAGCTCAACGATATTGTCGAACGGACTGCTAGGGCTCGTAACAGCCGCTATGTTGGGCGTATTGAGGAAGTACTAGTTGAGGGAGTAAATCTACGAAACCCAGCTCAACTAATGGGAAGAACACGTACTAATCGCCTAACCTTTTTTCCAGCGGTCTCCCTGAATAGCAAGCTTTGTAAACCAGGGGAATTAGTTAGTGTTCGTATTGAGGAGGCTCGATCCTTTTCCTTAAGTGGAACAGTATTATCCTAACCTGACAGTTAATGCTAATACCTTGCAGCAAGACTATCATGTTGGAAGCCTCAAGGCTTGTTCACCCCTCTGTGTAGGTGTGGTATTTGGTGGTAAATCCAGAGAGCACTTTGTCTCGATTCGCTCTGCACATACAGTCCTCAACGCACTTGCCTATGGTGCAAATGCGGAACGATTCAGCCCCCGCTGCTTTTATATAGACTACAATGGCCGCTGGTGGCCAGACTCTGTGGCCCGCTCAGTTTTGGAAAGAGGCCTAACCCCCAAGATCAAAGACCTACCACAGCCTTTATCAAGACAAGGCTTTGTTGAGTTACCGGAGGGTGGAGATGAGGTTGATGTCTGGTTTCCTGTATTACATGGCCCTAACGGTGAGGATGGCACTATTCAGGGTTTATTCACGCTGATGCAGCGTCCCTTCGTAGGCTCAGATGTGCTGGGTTCAGCTCTCAGCATGGATAAGCTGGCGATGAAAGCAGTCTTTGCAGTGTCGGGATTGCCTCAACTACCCTACATTGGCTTGGATGTTATGGAATTTGAGGACCCTACACGATGTCCAGTTCTCCTAAATCATCTTGAGGATGAGCTAGGCTATCCCTGCTTTGTTAAGCCATCTAATCTTGGTTCTTCCATTGGCATTAGTAAAGTATGGAGTCGGAAAGATCTACTATCTGGCTTGTACAGTGCTGCGGCACTCAGCTCGAGAGTTGTTGTAGAGAAAGGTATCCAAGCTCGAGAGCTTGAGTGTGCTGTGTTAGGGCAACGCTCTAACTTGCAAACTTCTGTAGTTGGTGAAGTTCGCTTTAACGCTGACTGGTATGACTACAAGACCAAATATTCAGAAGAGCTCAGCCAAATATTGATCCCGGCCCCTATAACATCTGCAGTAAGCCAACAAGTGCAGGCAATGGCCCTCAAGGCTTGCCAAGCAGTGACAGTTTATAGCGTGGCCCGAGTTGATTTCTTCTATGAGGATCAATCCAACTCATTGTGGATTAATGAGATAAATACATTGCCAGGATTTACTGCAAGAAGTATGTATCCTATGTTATGGCGCGCTTCTGGTCTAGAAACTGATCAACTAGTGGCCAGACTAGTAGACACAGCAAAGGAATCAAGATATAGTCAGTCTTTAGAGGAAGTAAACGAATCCTTCCGATGACGCAAGGTCTGCTCTGGTTTCCTCTACTTCTATTCTTCGTGCTGCTAGTAGCACTCGGTTGGCTAGAGCGCCGCCGGCAAACTCTCTTCCGCGAGTGGGCAGTAAGTTCCGAGCTAGCCAAACTCGATGGTTGTGGCGCAGCCCGCTTGAAAGATGGTTGGCTTCATTGGTGTGGCTTTGAGGCTGGCCACTTCCAAGAGAAGGGAACATTTGAAATCAGTAGGCTTGAGCTTGTGGAATTAATGGCTTTGACATCGGGAGAGGCCCCGTTGGTACCTGAGTCCCAAGGACGCTGTCGCCTACGCCTCATTGGCGAAGGACAGGAAATGGAAGTGCCTTTTGCTGATGCTGAACAAGCACGTCGCTGGATGGAGCAGCTCATGGCTAAAGCACGCTGTGATCTCTAAACAGCTACCATCTAGGTCATCAAGAACGCCAGATGGTAATATTGCCCTACTGAGGGTCGAACGCCGCCGCCGCCTGTGTCAGCGTTATCAGCAGGAACAACTAGTCCAACTTTGGCGGATCATAACTCTTCTAGGGTTCACTACTGGGCTGGGCTTTTTGCTGCTAAGGTTGGGGTGGACACTGCGCAGCCCATCACAGATCTGCATCAAGGGCAATGTCAATCTATCAGCTGAAACCATTTTTCAAACAGCAGGACTGCGTTTTCCACAACAGTTGCTTGATCTCAATCCCCAGCAGATAGAGCAACAGCTTATCCATAATCTACCAATTGTTAGTGCTAGTGTAGATCGTTACCTACTACCCTGCAGCTTGAAAATCCACCTCAGGGAAAGGCGGCCTGTAGCCATGGCAACGCGTATAGGCAATTATGGTAAAGAACATGGCTTAATTGACCATGCAGGACATTGGATACCACTGCATATTGTTCATCGTAGTAAGCAGCCATTAAGTAAGTTAGTTGTTCAAGGGTGGCAGACAAGACAACGCAACCGGATTGCCAAAATGTTGGATCAGCGCAATGACCTAGGCACGGCGCTACGTCAAATCCTAGTACAGCCTGATGGCAGCGTCAGTTTGATAGTTGAAGGTTTGGGATTGGTTCATCTCGGACAAGACTCTAGTCGCCTTGAGCAGCAGCTCGAGGCGGTCCGGCAGATTGGGGAGGCTTTGCCAGACCACTGGCGCGGAGAGTTTACGGAAGCTCTTGATCTCAGCAATCCAAGTGAACCAGAACTGCAGATCAGCCAGGCCAAGAGCCTGGTAAAAGTGACTGCAAACAGCAAACCCTGATGCTGGATTGCACAAAACTGACTAGATGAGGAGCTTGAACGGGACCCTGTTGTCGAGCGCCTGCGAGGACATAATGCACCAAGCCCGAATGGTCTGACCACTGACATGGAGATGGTAAGCGACAACACGACCAGCTCCACGGAAGCTGACGGAGTTTTTCCCGGTCAGGCAGCACACATCACGGAAGCTGATGGAATCCTTCCTAGTCAAGCGGCACACATAGAGGTTATTGGCGTTGGCGGTGGTGGCAGCAATGCAGTCAATCGCATGATCATGAGCGATCTGGATGGTGTTGCTTACCGTGTTTTAAATACTGATGCTCAGGCATTGCTGCAGTCTGCCGCTCAGCACCGGCTTCAGTTAGGCCAAACCTTGACTCGTGGTCTTGGGGCGGGCGGCAACCCTAGCATTGGCCAAAAGGCTGCCGAAGAATCGCGTGCCGATCTGCAGCAAGCTCTCCAAGGAGCCGATCTTGTGTTCATTGCTGCAGGAATGGGAGGTGGCACAGGAACCGGAGCCGCGCCAGTGGTGGCAGAAGTGGCAAAAGAGAGCGGAGCACTAACTGTAGGAATTGTTACCAAGCCCTTTGGCTTCGAAGGACGTCGTCGCATGCGCCAAGCTGATGAAGGAATCGCTCGCTTGGTCGAGCATGTCGACACACTGATCGTAATTCCGAATGATCGTCTACGCAATGCTATCGCTGGAGCTCCTCTTCAAGAAGCGTTTCGTAGTGCTGACGACATACTGAGGATGGGAGTCAAAGGCATCAGCGATATCATCACATGTCCTGGCCTAGTTAACGTCGATTTCGCAGATGTGCGCTCGGTAATGACCGAAGCTGGCTCAGCACTACTCGGTATTGGCGTTGGTTCGGGCCGTTCTCGGGCAGTGGAAGCAGCTCAGGCAGCAATTAGCAGTCCCCTACTCGAAGCTGATCAGATTGATGGAGCTAAAGGTTGCGTTATCAACATCAGCGGCGGTCGTGACATGACTCTTGATGACATGACTTCCGCTTCAGAGGTCATCTATAATGTGGTAGATCCGGAGGCTAATATTATTGTTGGCGCTGTGGTCGACGATGCACTCGAAGGGGAAATTCACGCTACGGTTATTGCAACAGGCTTCGAAAGCAACCAATCCTACCGAGCCGAGCGTCCGGTTAACCGTTTGATTCCCCAGACCAAATCCGCAGGGAGCTCCCCAGGTGCTGATGGTGGCGGGGCGAAAATCCCTGATTTTTTACGCCAGCGTCAATTGCGGCGGGAGGACAACTGAAATGAGGAAGCAAACTGGTTAGTTGTTAGATAGTTAGGGTGACCCGGACTCCACGCCTGCTCCAAGCATCCCATGTGGCTGCTCCCTTCCGGTCCTGACCAGATTTAGGTGTTGGAACCGCGTGGATCCGAGTCACCTGTAATGTTAGCAACTGTGGGGCTTTGGCCCGGGAGATTCATGCGTCCGGGAGACCTAGTCAGCTGCAAGCGAAATGGCCACCAGATCACCATCCTTACAGCCTGGGATAGTTTATCGGCTGCTTTGGTGGAAGCTGCTGGTGTTGACGCTGTCCTAGTCGGTGACTCCTTAGCAATGGTTGCACTTGGTTACGCCACAACTTTGCCGGTTACCCTAGAACAGATGCTGTGGCATACCCAGGCAGTCTGCCGGGGCTTACATGGCCCTACAGCGTGCCGTCCATTTGTGATCGCTGATCTACCTTTTCTTAGCTATCAGTGCGGTCAAGATGACGCTGTTGCTGCTGCTGGCCGTTTGCTAAAGGAATCAGATGCAGCAGCAGTAAAACTTGAGGGAGCTGAACCCGAGGTACTTTGCGTAATTGATCGTCTAGTCCGAATGGGGATCCCAGTAATGGGCCATCTTGGTCTTACGCCCCAGTCAGTACACCAGCTTGGCTACCGAAAACAGGCTAGTAGCAGCCATAGCCGTAAACGCCTAGAGCGTCAGGCCACAGAACTCGAGATGGCCGGTTGTTTTGCCATTGTACTCGAGCATGTACCTGACGATTTACCCGGTAGCTTACGCAGACTATTGAATGTGCCGCTAATAGGTATCGGGGCCGGAGAAAACTGTGATGGCCAGGTACGGGTTACAGCCGATCTAATTGGGTTAACATCCCGGCAACCACCCTTCAGTCCAGCCCTGATTTCTGGCCGTCAGTTGTGCATCGAAGCCCTTCAGGGTTGGGTAGCGCAGCAACACAAGCCGGTAGCGAATCCCACCAAAGAATCACCTCCACTAGTACCTGGTTGCTAAGACCCATACCTTCTGGGTCAGTTAGCCGCCAGCGTCTGCCTCGTTGCTCTAGCCAGCCGTATTCCAAGAATTTGCTCCAGCGGCGTTTAAGATCCGGGAGATATTCTTCCCGAAGTGCAGCTGACCAACCACAGCGTTTTGCTTCATGATCGGCGTCCACACCCTCGCGTCGTCTTAGGCCTACTAACAAGATGTCATCGAGCGTTGCTGGTCTCGCAAGCTGTGCAAGTAGAGAGTGATGGACTCCTTGCCGGTCCATAGTTATTAGCCAGTGGCGGTAGGCTTCAAGAGTTCGAGGCCGGGCTAGTCGCTCTCCCCAAGGTGCACTCGTAGCACCAAGTCCAAAAGCCCACCAACCAGAGTGGCTCCAATAAGTCCGATTGTGACGAGACGCATGACCAGGCCAAGCATAACTAGAAATCTCGTAACGGGAATAGCCAGCTTTATTAAGTACATTATTAGTGGCCTGTGTGAATTGGCTGGTAACATCCTCGTCAGGTAGTGCTAGCTTGCCGTGCTGCCAGCGACGATAAAATACAGTGCCTGGCTCTACCGATAGCTCGTAAATTGACAGATGCGGAGCGCTACTGGCTACAGCTTGTATAAGTTGGCCCAGCCAGCTAGAGTGGGTTTGTCCTGGGAGGCTGTGGATAAGGTCAAGATTCCAGCTAACTAGCTGGCCCTGACGATATGTTAAATCTAACCAATTGCATGAGTCTAACAAGTCCTGTCTGCAATGCCGCCGTCCAAGACTCTTAAGTACTGCATCATCGAAGCTTTGACCGCCGAGACTTATACGATTGACGCCGGTTGCAAGAATAGCCTTGAGATCGACCTGCCCAAAACTAGCAGGGTCCATCTCTAAGGTTATTTCAGCTCCTGGCAATAGGCCGTAGTGCTGACTCAGAGCGTCAAGAAGCTCTCTAATCTGGCTAGCGGTTAGTAAAGAGGGGGTACCGCCCCCAATATAGACCGTTGCCAGTGGAGGTCCGCTAGGTGTCAGCGCAATTTCCCAGTGTAATAACTTTAAGTAAGAATTAATTAAGGTCTGTCCAGTACCAGTGGTTCTGCCGGCACTGTTGCCAAGTGGAACAATTGCGAAATCGCAGTAGTGGCAGCGGCGGTAGCAGAAGGGGATGTGCAGATACGCACTCCGAGGCGGCAGTCGCATGGGTCAGGTCGCCCAAGATGGGTCATGCTGCTTGCAATCGACTGGAGCTACTGCCGCGACCAAACCTATGGTAAATCCGATCATCCTGCTGCTGTTCCTGCTTTCTGGCGCAGCCACTGGCTGGATGGGGGTGCACTTACTTCCAGAACAGTTACTGGAGCAAGTCACGAATGTTGGTGGCCTGCGCTGGGTGCTTACCGGATTCGGCTCCTTCTTCAGCCTGATAGCGGGTCTGGTGTTCCAGAGACTGCGACAACGATTAACGCAGCAGGTGCGCACCATGCCCACCGATCTGCTGATCAGCCGTGCATTAGGTCTGATCCTCGGCTTGTTAGTTGCGAATCTCTTGCTCGCTCCAATACTACTGCTGCCACTGGCGGGAGGTCTGTCTTTGGTGAAGCTGCTGATTGCTGTACTCAGTAACGTCTTTTTCGGTGTACTTGGCTCTAATCTTGCTGAAGTGCATGGTCGCACTCTGCTACGTCTGTTTAATCCGAATAGTACTGAGGCACTGTTGATTGCTGATGGTGTATTGCAACCGGCAACTGCCAAGATTCTCGACACCAGTGTCATTATTGACGGCAGAATAAAGGCCTTGCTCAGCTGCGGTTTACTTGAAGGACAAGTGATTGTGGCACAAAGCGTCATTAACGAGATGCAGCAGCTGGCAGATTCCACTAACCCAGGTAAACGATCCCGTGGACGACGTGGTCTAAAGTTGCTTACCTCCTTACGTGAGATTTATGGACGCAGGCTAGTGTTAAATAGCACACGCTATGATGGTGATGGCACTGATGACAAGCTTCTAAAGCTCACTGCTGACACTGGTGGTACTCTGCTAACGGCAGATTATAACCTCGCGCAGGTAGCACAAGTTCAAGAACTAAAGGTAATGAGTCTAAGCGAGTTGGTCATTGCCCTGAGGCCGGACGTACAACCGGGCGACGTTCTAAATCTCAAGATTGTGCGAGAGGGCAAGGAAGCAGCCCAAGGGGTAGGTTACCTTGACGACGGCACGATGGTAGTAGTGGAAAGTGCTTACGAGGCAATAGGCCAACGTCTGGTTGTAGTGGTTACGGGAGCACTGCAGACTTCTACAGGCCGAATGGTATTTGCTCGTAGAGAGGGTGAGGCATCAGGACGCAACGGCAAAAGCGGTAAGGCTTCTCGTGGCAATCTGCGACCGTCGCCGGACCATGGCTAGACTTTTCCAAGAATTTAGAAAAATGGGGACAGGTGATTCGATGACGGTGTCCGCTCCCTACTACGGCGATTCTGCCGTGATGCGTACACCGCCGCCTGATTTGCCATCCCTACTTCTTAAAGAGCGAATAGTCTATTTAGGCTTACCACTATTCTCTGACGACGATGCTAAACGCCAGCTTGGCATCGACGTTACGGAACTCATTATAGCTCAGCTTCTTTATCTAGAGTTTGACAACCCCGAAAAGCCAATTTACTTCTATATCAACTCTACAGGCACAAGTTGGTACTCTGGTGATGCTGTTGGTTTCGAAACCGAGGCATTTGCAATTTGCGACACGCTTCGTTACGTTAAGCCACCTGTGCATACGATCTGTATTGGCCAGGCTATGGGTACCGCAACTGTAATTCTATCCGCTGGTACTAAGGGACAACGTGCAGCTTTGCCTCATGCCTCAATTGTTTTGCACCAGCCCCGTAGCGGGGCCCGTGGCCAGGCTACTGATATCCAAATCCGTGCTCGCGAAGTACTGCACAACAAGCGAGCCATGCTTGAAATACTGTCCCTAAACACTGGTCGGACTATTGATCAGCTATCGCAGGACTCAGACCGTATGCGTTACATGACCCCTAAGGAGGCTGTGGAGTATGGCTTGATTGATCGGGTTCTAGAGAGCCGCAAAGAGCTCTTACCACAGACACTACCTCTCACCTAATTCATTTTACCCTTTACCTCACTGTTGCAACTAGAGCTATGCCAATTGGTACCCCCAGTGTCCCCTATCGCTTACCTGGCAGCCAGGTGGAACGGTGGGTTGATATTTATACCCGTCTGGGGGTTGAGCGGATTTTGTTTCTTGGTCAGGAAGTTAGTGACGGTGTTGCTAACAGCCTCGTAGCTCAGATGCTATACCTTGACTCGGAAGACAATAGTAAACCAATCTATATGTATATTAATTCACCTGGTGGTTCAGTAACCGCTGGTTTAGCAATCTACGATACTATGCAGTACGTCAAAAGTGATGTTGTCACGATTTGTGTTGGCTTAGCCGCCTCAATGGGTGCATTCCTGCTAGCTGCTGGCAGTAAGGGCAAGCGTCTTGCTCTACCACACAGTAGAATAATGATCCATCAGCCTCTTGGTGGTACTAGTCAGCGACAGGCTAGTGATATAGAGATCGAAGCTCGAGAGATCCTGCGTATGAAAGAAATGCTCAACCACTCTATAGCCAGTATGACAGGACAGAGTTTTGAGAAGATTGAGAAAGACACCGACCGTGATTATTTTCTTAGTGCTAAGGAGGCCAAAGAATACGGTTTGATTGATATGGTGATCGCTCACCCTAATGAGGCGTGATAGGCTTCGTGCGATTTAAGCTGGGACATCTGCCCTCTCTGTCAAATCCTGAATGGCTCAGCTTTTCTACGACTCCGACGCCGACCTCAACCTATTGAGGGGCAAGACTGCTGCTATTATTGGCTACGGCTCGCAGGGTCATGCACATGCCCTGAACCTAAGAGATAGTGGCATAGATGTTGTAGTAGGCCTCTATGAAGGCAGTCGCTCGACCGAAAAGGCTCAGAGCGATGGTCTAGAGGTGTTAAGCATTGCTGATGCAGCTGCTCAAGCGGACTGGATTATGGTCTTGGTGCCAGACGAGGTGCACAAAGCAGTATATAGGACAGATATTGCCCCTAATCTCAAGCGTGGCAAGGTATTGGGCTTTGCTCATGGATTTAGCATACGCTTCGGCTTGATTCATCCCCCTACCGATGTGGATGTGGTGATGATTGCTCCTAAAGGGCCAGGTCACACTGTGCGTTGGGAATATCAAAACGGCCAGGGAGTCCCAGCTTTGTTTGCTATAGAGCAGGACGCCTCCGGTCAGGCCCGTGAGCTAGCGATGGCTTACGCCAAAGGTATTGGTGGCACTAGAGCAGGTATCTTGGAAACAAACTTCAGGGAGGAAGCTGAAACTGATCTGTTCGGTGAGCAAGCTGTTCTCTGTGGCGGCCTCTCTGAGTTAGTGAAAGCTGGCTTTGACACACTTGTGGAAGCCGGATACCAGCCTGAATTAGCCTACTTTGAGTGCTTACATGAGGTCAAGCTGATTGTTGACCTCATGGTAAAGGGCGGATTAGCTGCCATGCACGACTCTATTTCGAACACTGCCGAGTATGGCGACTACATTAGTGGTCCCCGTCTAATTAATGCCGAGACCAGAATTGAAATGAGGCGGATCTTGTCAGATATACAAGACGGCACCTTCGCTAGTAAGTTCGTAGCTGAATGCGAAGCAGGCAAGCCAGAGATGAAGAGGATTCGCGACCATGATTCCAACCTTCCTATTGAGCAGGTAGGCAAGGGCTTGCGTGCAATGTTTAGCTGGTTAAAGTCAGCCTGAATTATGCCATCCTACTTGTAATAGCCGCTGCAGGCCTTGACTTGCTGGTAGGTGATCCCCTGTGGGTTCCTCACCCTGTTGTATTGATGGGACATGTGATTACATTCTTACGGCTAGTTGTCGAGAGAATTGCTGGTGACCGCAGTAAATTTTTGCGGCTCGGTGGAAGCATTATTGCATTGATCCTAGTAGGAGGTAGCGGCTTTCTAGGTTGGTCATTGGAGCATTTAGTCTTAATTACTGAAGGTCCACAGAAGCTCGCATTTGAACTGACTTTGCTGATTGTGTTAGCGAGTTGTCTAGCTGCCAGGAGTCTGTGCGATAATGTAATAGAGGTACTAGCCCATCTTTCAGTGGCAGCTGATAATGATACAGCTGCATTAGATCCAGCACGTGAGCAATTGGGACGGATCGTTGGGCGTGATGTCCGTTATCTGGACCGTCAAGCAATTCTACGAGCAGCATCAGAGACTGCCGCTGAAAATTCTGTAGATGGTATATTCGCACCTCTATTTTGGATGCTAGTTGGCTGTGCTATATGGACAGCTGGTTGGGAAAGTGGACCAGGTCCTTTAAGCCTAGCACTAGTCTACAAGTCCTCTAGCACTATCGATTCAATGTTGGGTTATAGACAAGGAAGACTGCTTTGGCTCGGATCAGCTGGTGCCCGCCTAGATGATTGCTTAACCTGGTTACCAGCTCGCTTAGTGTTGCTTACTCTACCTTTAATCAGTCAGCCATTACAGAAATGGCCACACCTAGTATGGCATGCGCAACGCGACGGAGCTCTCGACCTATCACCAAACTCTGGGATCTCAGAGGCAATTTTTGCTTACTGTGCCGGTGTTCGTATGGGAGGATGCAATTACTACGGTGAACGTTGCATTAACAAGCCAATTCTTGCGGAGGCAGCACCACCGCCAATGATCAGCAATGTACATCATATTCTCCGCCTTAGTATATTTCTAGAGACAGGCTGGTTAGTGATAGCTGCAGTATTAGGGCTAATGTTTACCTAAAGTGCTTTGAAAGGATCATGCTTAGTCCTTAATATGCACCTCTATCTATTGGCAAAAATAGCACACCGACTGTGCGCAATATAATTACCAGATCAAGACTGAGTGAGCGTCCACGTACATAGCTAAGATCAAGTCGTACCCGCTTGGCATAACTCAGGTTATTACGTCCGCTTACTTGCCAAAGACCCGTCAAGCCAGGACGTACTGAAAGTACTTCATTCATGTAAGGACTATAGCGACGAAGTTCACTATCAACAATGGGACGAGGGCCAACTACACTCATTTCTCCTCGTAGAATATTGAGAAATTGGGGCAATTCGTCGAGACTTGATCGGCGTAGGAAGCGCCCAATTGGTGTAATGCGTGGGTCATTACGCAGCTTGAAATCCCTCTCAAATTCAGCACGTAGCTCGGGAGACCGGGCGAGAATAGCATCTAGGCAAATCTCAGCGTCAACTTGCATAGTGCGAAACTTAATGCAGCCGAAGTACTGGTAGCCACGACCAATACGGCGCTGCACATAAAAGATAGGACCGGGGGAGCTAAGCCATACCAGTACAGCTATTACCAGTAGGAGTGGGCAACCAAGAACCAATACTGCGGCGGAAAAGACTATGTCCCCGCTACGCTTAAGACTACGACCGACAAGACTCTGCTGTCGGATCAAATCTGATGTGCCCAGTGATGATGGTGGCGCCCCAACCCGGGTGAGATGACGATAGGACACAGTAATCATGCTGTTGTCCCGTCTACCACATTACTTGACTTCCTATATCCTTGCAGATGGTAGTACATCAAAAGCAATGGTGTAGATAATATACAACATCACGAATTCTCTCAGGCGGTTGCCGCTAAAGGATGCCCTGCCGAAGCTGGAAACTAAGGGTTGTCAGCCAATACTACGAACCATGCCGATTCATGCCCTCCTCGAAACTGCGCTGAGTGAACCGGCTATCGGCAGTACAGATCGTTTCCGTTGGCATGTTACTCCGGTAGGTATCGCAGCACTTTGGTGCGAGAAGGGTACACCGCCAAAGCTACCCTTTGATGAGGCACTGCATGAAGGGCTCCAAGTTGGACTTGATCTTAGTCGCGAAGAGCGTGAATTTCACCAAGTAAGTCAGGGATTAGTCCTGTTATTCCACTCCTGATAGTATAAAGAGGTATAAGGTATAATCCCCGTAGTTTATATCTCCTGAGTAGGCTTTCATAAATATGGGATTTATGCTCTTGAAGATCAGAATTAAGTACGCACCACTAAATTTGCAGCCAATAGTAGCCAAGATGACCAAGACCCATGCAAGACTTTGCAGTAGCTGGCTAGTATAAAGGGCGAGTTAGTCTTAGGTACCAAAAGTAAGTAGAGCCCCCCTAGCTTTAGATTATTTAAGAACTTCGTGCCGAACTATAGTGCTGTGATAAACATTGAATTATCTGCAGCATAGGCTAAAAATGTCAAGAAGCGAGTTCATTAGGTTTATGATAAAACTTGAGAAAGATAATAACTTCCGCAGTCTATTTACAGAGGCAGAGCCGGTGGAGATTTTAAAGCTCGCTCAACAACATGGATTTGTCTTTTCAAAAGAAATTCGCGGAAGGTTTCTTAACCGGTGGGCAGGAGTGTACTCCTGCCCATTTGCAATCGATATAGGGAGGCTTTGTCCAAAACTCGTGCCACAAGGCTACAGGAATTTATTGCACTACTCTCAATCTACATGCAGCCGATTTGATAAAGAAGAGCGCTACGATTTTCGCTCGGGTAACTATTATGCGGATCTCACAACATAGTATCTGAAGTGAGCTTATAGGATCTGATTCTGTAGTTAAGCAATCCTGTCCGCACCATAAATTGCTAGTTTCATCATACATGCTGCATACTATAACTACTGGGTTTGATATAAATTGATTACCTACATGTGGCATATCTACTTATAAACGCTAGTAATAGCTCTAACGAGCATACTAAGTATGAGTCGGCAACTTTAGGAAAAGCTTAAACCTTATGAACTCTGGGAAACTCCTATTAATGGCTCTTGCTAACAAAAAACCTAGTACCCAGATACCATACAGATTAGTAGCTTGCAGTTAAGCGTCGTATTAAACACTCTTCACATAGATTGCTAGAACTTCTACTAGTGAGAGGGACTATATATGCAAGAAAGAGTGCTTACTAAGAAACATAGACAGTGAAGGCGCCCAGCCCAACAGGTTACGAATCCTCATATTATGAAGGACGGGCAACATCTAGCTGTATGAGACAGTAATAAAATCACGAGTCCAGGCTAGGAGTAATCAGATTTATTGGAAAGCCTAACAGAGTATTTAGATACTGAATTTAGGCAAAAGCCAATAAAACTTTTATCTGAGGCAAGCTAATTTTGCGCCGATTCCTTGAAAGACTTATTTGGCTACTAAATCATCCTGATAATTAGTCTCTTAGACACAGCGCTATAGCTAGTCTTGAAGGTGCTTAGGTAACAAATCTGTGAAGTCTTTGCAGATTACTTAAAGTTACCGCTCTACAGAAAAGGATTTAACAGTCTTAAATAGGTTGATAATTACTTTACTCAGAGAACTTTAGCATAAGGCTCTATAGTACAGGCTAGGTGAAATTTTAAGTCAACCTTAACCTATCTCTTTTCCGCTAGTCTAGTCTACTATCTTAATAGAACAAGGCAAAAATTGCCTTTGTATATCCTACTAGCTTACATTCAGCCAAGTCTTTATTTGTTAAAT